>JBMFPP010000146.1:0-6701 GCA_049969055.1 Armatimonadota bacterium
GACGGCGCTATTCAGGCCTTCCTCCAAGCGCGCAAAGAGGGGCGTATTCGGTACATAGGCTTTTCTGCGCATTCCGCTGAGGTTGCGCTGGCGGCTATGGACCGCTTCGACTTTGACACAATATTGTTCCCTATCAACTACGTGCTGTACTACAATGCAAATTTCGGTCCGCAGGTGGTGCAGAAAGCCAAAGAGAAGAACATGGGAATCCTGGCCCTTAAGATGCTTGCCCGCCAACAGTGGCCGCAAGGCGCAAGAAGGAGCGAATATCCCAAGTGCTGGTACCAACCGATAACCGACCCGGAGGAAGCCGCCCTTGCTGTGCGCTTCACCCTCTCCGAGCCGGTAACTGCCGCGGTTCCGCCCGGCGATATAAGGCTGTTCCGCACGGCGCTGGACCTGGCTGGCCAGTTTAAACCTTTAAAGCAGTCCGAGCGCGAACTTTTGAAGCAGAAAGCCGCGTCTCTAACTCCGATCTTCAGGCTGTCGGCATAGCGTCGGACAGAAACCTTTCTGGCGGCGGTGCGGCAAGCGTGCAAGTGGGCTTGCGCACCGCCTCTGTCATTTAGGAGCCCCGCTTCCGCCTGCTTCTTATTGCACTCTTAACACACCTTGATAGTGTGGTAGGATAATGTGGGTGCAGGGTCGAACTTTTACCTGGGAAAGGAGTGTGAATCGGTTGGGAACATTCTTGCCCTGCGGCTGTATGAATGTGCGCCAAGGGCCGAATATTGAAAGTTGCGGTTTTGAAGTTGCAGGAACGGGGTTGGGCAGTTCGGTTAATTCCGCGGTTTTTGCAAAGCGTTTTTCAAATTTTGGTTTGTTTGGGTTTGTCGGCTTCCTAGTGGTTTTGCTTTTTGTTAGTGGTGCGTGTGCCCAAGAGCCAACGCCGCAGTCCGAATCGGCCTTTTGTCTGAAATGCCATGCGGCGCCGGGTCTCAAGAGGCCGCCGGTTTCCGCCAAGAAACCGCCTTTGAAGCGCATCGATCCCAGAGAGTTTGCAGCTTCGGCGCACGGTAAGCTTCTGAGCTGTACAGACTGCCACAAGCCGCATGCTGGGGAGCCGCTTCCAGCGGTTTCAAGATGGACTGCCAAAACGGCAATGAGCGCCAAGTGCTCAAACTGCCACGCAAAAGAGGGCGATCAGTACCGGCGAAGCATCCACTGGAAGGCGCTTCAAGCCGGGAACACCGATTCCCCAGCTTGCTTTAACTGCCACGGAGAGCATTCCATAGCTTCGCCGCGCCGGGCAGATTCCCGCGTTTCTCCGGCCCATGTTACCGAGACCTGTTCGTCTTGCCATGAAAACACGGCCATTCAACAGCGCAATGACCTGCCGAAAGCACGCTTGGCAACCTACCGCGAGAGCTACCACGGAATTGCCAATAAATTCGGTCAGTTGGAAGCCGCAAACTGCGCTAGCTGTCACGGCTACCACGATGTAAAGCCTTCTTCTGATCCAACATCGCCGATCCATAAGCGCAATCTGCCAAAAACCTGTGGAAGGTGTCATCCCGGCGCTACCGAGAACTTTGCTAAAGGCACCATACACCTTCAACCCAGCCCAACCGATGAGGCTATAGTTTACTGGGTCCGTTTGATTTACCGTATTTTCGTTTTCACGGTTATTGCCAGCTTGTGCGGATTGATGGTGCTCGACCTATTTGCAAGGCTGAGGACGGCACTGCGAGGTTCAATTCTACACGGAGAGAACAGAGAATGAGCACTGAGGTTCAAGAGCGGGAAACGATCCGCTACTACCAGAGGCTTTCTCTCAACCAGAGGATACAGCATGCGGTTCTTATCTTCAGTTTCACACTCTTGGTGGTCACCGGCATGCCGGTTCGGTATTACGAGAGCCCGGTTTCCAAGGGGCTTGTGGAACTGATGGGGGGAATGGAAACCCGTGCATTGCTGCATAGGATTGGGGCTGTTATTTTCATCTTTTTGTGTATATATCACGCACTCTATACCGTATTCACTCCGCGCGGTCGGCAGGAGTTTGCGGCGCTTTTTCCTTGGGTCAAGGATGTGAGGGATATCATCCAGCAGTTGCTTTACTATTTCGGATTGGCTAAGGAGATGCCGCGCTTTGACCGCTACAGCTGGATAGAGAAGTTCGAGTACTTGGCTGTTGCCTGGGGCGGCACAATAATGATACTGACTGGGCTTGTGCTGTGGTTTCCGTCCAAGGCTATGGTGATCTTCCCCAAGTGGGTGGTTGACGTAGCGCGGGTAGCACACAGCTACGAGGCGCTTCTGGCTTTCCTCTCTATCCTCATATGGCATTTTTACACCGTGCACCTCAGCCCGGACTTTTTCCCCATGAACCCTGCTTTCATTACGGGCAAGCTTACCGAGGAGCAGATGATGCACCACCATCCTTTGGAGTACGAAAGGGTGCGCAACCGCAAGGAGCTGTGGGAAGAAGTTCCGCGGGTGCCGCTTCCACCGGAGCCTGCGGCTGTGGGTCGGGGTTCCATCCATCCGATGCTTCGGAGGCCGATAGTGTCTGCCATAACCTTTACCGCCGCCGGTGCGGCCGCCGGCATTGTGGCTCCGCTTTTGGCGTATCTTCCGTTTGCCCTTGCCGCTTGGGTGCTGAATCCGAAGGGTAATTTCTGGGGTATATCTCTCATGCCGGTGTATCTGCTGATACTGCCGTGCATGTTGGTGGGCGCTGTATCCGCGCTTGTCGATGCACTGAAGCGAAGACCTTTCGCGACGGCTTTGTACGGCAGTTTGGGTGCGGCTATCGGGTTCTGTCTTGGGCCGGTGCTGGTGTGGCTGCCGGCGGCTTCGATTTGGCACCTTATCAGCTGGCTGTGGCCGAAGATCGCCGCAAGTGAGGCGGTGCTTCAGGTTGGCTTTTGGATTGTGACCGTGCTGAGTTTGGGTGTGGGAGCGTGGTTGGCGGTATGGGCCAGGCGCCAAGGAGCGAAAATAGGCGAGTGGATCCAATAAATCTCGGAAGAGGCGGCTCTGGAGGTCAGCGGAAGCGCCAAACATTTACCGTGCGTGAGGAGGACGGGTTGAAGCGCCGCGGGTTTCCCGTTCGCGTTTCTGTGGACATCCCGCAGGGTGCGCTTACCGATCACCGCAGGGTCCGTCTGCTCAACCACGAAGGGATTGAGATTCCTGTACAGGCTAAGCCGGTTGTCTCTTGGCCCGACGGCAGTGTACGAAGCCTTCTGTTGGAGTTTGCCGCGCATCTGCGCCCCTACCAAGAACGAAAGTACATCCTTGAATTTGGAAAAGATATCTGGCCGAGGGAGCAGGTTTTCATCCAGGCTTACCAAAGCAAGGACGGGGTTCGTGTGCAGTCTGAGGTTGTTTCGCTGCGCTTTGCGGCGGGATCGCACAACTGGATGGACTCCGTGTGGGTGGCCGGCAGGCCGTTCACCCCGAAGGAGTTTGGTGTGAGGGGGTATCTTTTGCTCCGCGGCGGGCAGGATGATCTGCGAGACGCAAAGCTTACAGTGGATGCAGTTCGGGTTGCTGAACAGGGGCCGATTCAGGTTACTGTGGCTGCAGAAGGCCGCTTTTCGCACCACAAGTGGAGTATGCCGGTTCAGCTTCAGGCTCGGGTTTATTACACGGGATACATCTACGTGATGCATACGCTGGTTGTTGAGAGCGAAGAGGCTGTTGAGGATATCTGCGCGTGCGGGTTCGAACTGCCCCTGGCTGTTAAATCCCGGGGAGGCGTTGAATTTGGGGTTGCTGGGGCGGAGCCCATCAAAATTCCCGCAAGCGATTGCCCCATTTTTGAACAGAAAACCGAGGATGCTTACTCTGTGTGCAACAAGCTTGGCGGCGAGGCGGTTTCCGGCAGGGGGGTTTTGAGGTGGGTTGAGCTGTCGGCCGGCGGTCTGAAGCTTGGGGCCACCATTCAGGGGGCCGATAGATACGCACCGATGAGAGTAGAAACGGCTAACTATGGGGGCATGCCCGTTTTGCGTTTGTCCCTGTATTCGTCTCCAGTAGTCTCCGAAAGAACCCGTCGGGTGCTTCTGCATGTGCTGGCGGAATAACCGTTCTGTCGCTGGCTTTGGGAGGTGGTTTAACGCGCTGAAAGAAGTTAATCAGTGGGTTTGGGAAGCGGTGGACCTGCAAGGCTGTGTATCTGGGCCAATTCCGAAGAGTTGCGTTTTGGAAACGTAGTTGAACGTGGTGAATTATGTTGGATCCTCAGGTTGAGAGCAGAATATTGGCGTCTTTGAACCACGAGGAGGGCGATCGGGTTCCCATTTGGGATTTTATCGACAACCGTGCCATTGTGGAATATTTCGCTCCAAACGAGCCGGATTACGCCCGTGCAATGGTTAAGGTGTATCACAGCCTCGGCATAGACTTGTGCCGGGGCTACGGCGGTTCTTTTTCAGAGGAGCAGGAGGGCCTTTCCGGACAGGACGGCAACACGGAGTGGCGCATCTCGGGGCGCACGCGGTGGCAGGTGGTTCCCCCCATCCGCTCGTTGGACGACCTGCGCCGCTGGGATCCAAAGCCTCCGAGCCGGGCTGATCTTGACAACTGGATCGAATGGAATCGGCGTCAGAAGGAGATGTTCGAACCCTACACCATGTTCGTTCCCGGGGGAGGCTGTGGTTTCCACGCAACATACGGGGCGATGGGGCTTCACATGTTTTCACTGGCTATATACGAAGCTAGGGACGAGCTGGAGCGGGTGCTTTGGGCCCAAAATGAAATAGCAGTTCGGTTTGCGAAGACGGCGGCAGAAGCCAAACTGTGTCCGATATACTTTATTGGGGATGACGTGGCTTACAAGGGGACAACCATGTTTTCTCCCGCTTTCCTGCGGGAGACTTTCATACCGATGCTAGCTCGAACTATTGAGCCCCTGCGGAACGCGGGTATCAGTGTGATTTTTCACAGTGATGGGAACGTTATGTCCATCCTAGATGACATGATTGAAGCCGGCATAAACGGGCTGAATCCGATTGAACCGATTGCCGGCATGGACATTGCTTATCTGAAGCGCCGGTACGGAAAGAACTTGGTGTTGGTGGGAAACGTAGATTGCTCTCAAGTCTTGCCGCTTGGTACTGTTGAAGAGGTAGTAGAGGCAACGAAGGAGTGCATTAGGGCTGCATCTCCCGGCGGTGGGCATTTTATCGGCTCATCCAGCGAGATCACCCCATCTACGCCTGTGGAGAATATATTGGCTTTTTACCGTACTGTTCACGAGTACGGAAGATATCCCATTCGGATCTAGGAGAAAATGTACAAAATAGTTGAAAAAAGGGTTCTTGCGCCGAAGGTTACACTCCACAAGATTTTTGCCCCAGAGATCGCCAGGGCCCGCAAACCCGGGCAGTTTGTGATGCTGCGCATCTGCGAAAAAGGAGAGCGATTTCCGCTTACAATTGCAGATGCAGATCCTCAGGTTGGAACAATCACCATCATTTCTCAGGAGGTTGGAAAAAGCACTGCGCTGTTGGCCCGTTTGAATGCGGGCGATTGCATACTGGACGTAGCGGGTCCGCTTGGAAGGCCGACGCATATAGAGCGCTTCGGCACAGCCGTGTGCATTGGCGGCGGTATAGGGATAGCCCCGCTTTATCCGATTGCAAGGGCGCTTAGGGACTGCGGCAACCGCGTTGTGTCCATACTTGGAGCCAGAACGCGCGACCTGCTCATTCTTGAGAAAGAGATGGGTGAGGTGAGCGACGAAATTCACATCTGCACCGACGACGGCAGTTACGGCTTCAAGGGCTTTGTTTCAGAGAAGCTGGCGCAACTGCTTGCCGCTGGCACACCTGCAGACATAGTATTCGCTGTCGGTCCTGTGCCGATGATGAAAGCCGTTTGTTCCGTTACCGCTGAGTATGGAGTTCGCACTGTGGTAAGCCTTAACCCCATTATGGTTGACGGAACCGGCATGTGCGGCGGCTGCAGGGTTTCGATCGGCGGGGAGACAAAGTTTGTGTGCGTGGACGGTCCTGAATTTGACGGCCACCAGGTGGATTTCGACGAGCTTGTGCAGAGGCAGAGAATTTACAGGGAGTTTGAAGAGAACAGTTGTAAACTGCTTTCCAGCATCTCCAAATAGCTCAGAGGTTTTGCAAATGTCCAACGATAAGCCGCTGAATATACCTAGACAGCCGATGCCTGAACAGGACCCCATGGAGCGGATACGCAATTTCATGGAGGTTGCCTTGGGCTACACCGAGGAGCAGGCGGTTGCGGAGGCTTCTCGGTGTTTGGGGTGCAGAAGGCCGCTCTGCGTGGACGGCTGTCCTGTTCGCATAGCTATTCCGGAGTTTATAGCCGCGGTGCGCCGAAGGGACTTCCCCGAGGCGGCGCGTATACTGCGCAGTGCCAACAGTCTTCCGGCTATTTGCGGCCGTGTGTGCCCTCAGGAGGAACAGTGTGAGCAGGTTTGCGTTTTGTCCCGCAAATCCGAACCGGTTGCAATAGGCCGTTTGGAGCGCTTTGTGGCCGATTGGGAGGCTCAGCATCCCGAGGAAACCGAAAGGCCCAAGCCGGCCCCGCCAACCGGTTTCCGCGTGGCTGTGGTTGGTTCCGGGCCGGCGGGGCTTACGGCGGCCGGCGAGCTTGCAAAGATGGGGCATAAGGTCACCGTCTTCGAGGCCCTACACGAGCCGGGAGGGGTTTTGGTTTACGGCATTCCGGAGTACCGACTGCCCAAAGCCAATGTCAAGGCGGAGGTGGAATAT
>JBMFPP010000147.1:0-6694 GCA_049969055.1 Armatimonadota bacterium
AACGACAGCGTGAGACGCCTTTTCTTGGTGCTTGCGATAATTGCTGCAGCGTGGTGCCGTCTCGGACCACCGTCCCACGCCGCAGACTTAATCCAGATACACTCAGAACGCAAGCTGGATCCTCGCATTCGCCTTATGCTCTCCCGGATGCAGGAGGGGCTTCCTCCCACTCCCCAGCTCCGCAGTAACAGCAACCTAAGGCCGCCGAACATATCGGTCCGCGCTTACGAAAAAGACGGGCGCCTCTGGTTCCACGGCTTGGCAAAGCTTAACAGCGAAAGCGCCCTCTCCGATCTGCGCCGCATCGGCTGTCGCATCACCAGCTACCGAGACAGCATCGCCTGTTTGGAAGTCCCATTGGACTCAGTGATGGAAATCGCGGCCATACCCGAAGTTGTGTACCTGGAAGCCAGCAAGAGGGTGCGCCTTAAGTTGGATCGAAGCATCCCAGACATCCAAGTGCCGGAAGCCGCATCGCGCTACGGTACAACTGGGCGCGGCGTTATCATCGGTGTGGTGGACTCCGGCATAGATGTGAAGCATCCGGACTTTATCCGAAGCGACGGCACATCCCGCGTCCTCTACGTGTGGGATCAAAACGATCCAAAAGGCCCCTCCCCCGAAGGTTTCGGTTACGGCAGAGAATATACACCTCAGGACATCGATCGCGCACTGAACGGAAACCTCTCCAGCCGCCCCAAAGACGATGATCCAAACGAAGGTGGACACGGTACCCACATCTGCGGGATAGCCGCTTCCAACGGACGGGCGTCCCAAAAATACTACGGGGTCGCGCCGAACGCCGATCTCATCGTGGTAAAAGCGGACTTCGACCGCCCCTTAGACGCAAATCGATACATCGTGGAAAAAGCCCAAAAGCTTCAGCGCCCAGTGGTCATAAACAACAGCTGGGGCTCCCACTACGGCCCCCACGACGGCACAGATCTGGAGTCCACTGGTCTGAACGCGCTTGTTGGGCCGGGCAAACCCGGCATCGTAATTACAGTGGCAGCCGGAAACGAGGGCGAAGACAATATTCATGTGGGCGGCATCGTCTCCGCTGGCAGAAGCGCCAGCTTTTCTGCCTTTACTCCCCGCGGAGCATCCTACGTGCAGATAGATTTGTGGCATGATGCAAGCGACCGGCTCCTCACCACAGTTGGCTACGAGACGGCAGGCGGTAACCGCACACCGGTAGCATCAGCCGAAACCGGGCGCTCCAGAAAAACCACGATCACAACCGGTCCCTTCAGCGGCGCCAGAGTCACTGTTGACGCCGTAGAGGCGCCGTACCCCAACAACCCGGCCATCAGCCACGTGCTGATAGATATCGATCTAACCGATACCGATTACGGCGGCAACCCTTCGATGCCTTGGTTCGTCACCCTCGAAAAGCTAGGTGGCACCGGAAGCGGCTCCTTCGACGCCTGGCTCTCCAGCGAGGACGGCCAATATTTTCGCTCCTCCCCAGGCGACATCCCGGGTGACTCCCAAAAAACCGTAACCGATCAGGCATGTGCACCCTACTTAATCTCAGTCGGCTCCTATATAACCAAAACCAGATGGATATCCTTCGACGGAGTTCAAGTTGACTACGGCATCCCCGGCTACCCTTTAGGCTCTTTATCTTACTTCAGCAGCCGCGGTCCCACCCGCGACGGGAAGGAGAAGCCGGACCTGGTTGCCCCCGGAGAATGGATTGCTTCTTCGCTCTCCGGAGATATAGCTTTGGACTTCTCTATGCGCCGCATGCTAACCGAAGACGGCTTGCACCGCCATATGCAGGGCACAAGCATGGCAAGTCCCCACGTTGCTGGAGCGGCGGCGCTTCTTCTGGAGATGAACCCTTCTCTTGACGCCCCCCAAATTCAAAAACTCCTTCGAGACACCGCGCGCCGCGGCTCTTCTGCAAGCTGGACACCGGACTTCGGAGCAGGAAAGTTGGACGTTCTGGCCGCCCTCCAAAAAGCCGCAGAGCTGAAAATCGTCTACGGCGACCTCAATCAAGACGGAAAGCTGGATGTAACCGATGCACTTCTGGCCATCCGAATTGCAATCGGTTCCGCAGAAGCATCCCCGGAAATCCTAGCCGCCGGCGATGTGGCGCCTGTGCCCGGAACCGCCGGCAGACAGTTCGGAGACGGTCGCATCACCATCGCCGATGCAGTTCGCATCCTGCGCCGCGCCATCGGTATAGAAGCAGGACCTTGGCCCTGAAACAAGAAGTTTTGACAAACAAATCGTTTTGCCGAAACCAACAACAACTGATTGAACCGGCAAAACGATTTGCAAACAAGGACTAATTGAACCTCAAAACTTCTTGAAAGGAATAACTCTTGCCCTCTAGAACAGTAGAACAACCATATTTTAAGGAGCATACATGCGCACCTCTAAGCGCTGGCTTTCCGCCGCTGTGCTTCTCCTATGCACCGCACTACCATACGCTGGCCTCGCGGCCTCCTTCCCGAACGGAGACATTAACGGCGATGGAAAAGTTAACATCACGGACAGCTTGCTCATCCTGCGGTCCTCTGTGGGATTAAGGCAAACCACTCTTGAGGAGCTGGCCAGGGCAGACCTGAACCAAGATGGAAAGATCACTGTTTCCGATGCAGTTGGGACACTGGGCATCGCTGTTGGCACCAAGCCGCCCATGGATGCGTTGATCTCGTATCCAGACTGTTTGGGGCCGGCGTACATCTACGCCGCAAAGGACGCATCCATAACCAAGGCCCAGATTACAGCGCGTCCGTCAGTGACGTACGCACCCGGAAACCTGCTTTCGGCCAGCGGCTTCTTCAAGAAATCGGATCCACGTCCTCCCGCGGTCACCTACGGCCCGTTTGCGGTTGCCGCCGGTGGAAAACTGCGCGCTCACATAGTTGGCACCCCTCCCGTGCCGGCTGAGTGGTCGCTGGGAAACTGGAACTCCGCCCTGCGCGTCTACTACGAGCGTTACTACAGCGGAACCTACACCTCTTCTGAGGAGATACTGACGCTTGCCGGCCAGACCAAGGACAACGATCTTACTGGTGAGGCGGAGTGGCCGACGGCAGGCCGGCTGACGTTCGTTGTGACACCCCCAGCTGGCTACGGCGCTCTATTTGGGGGAATGTGGGACCAGAGTTACACCGTCACGGTGGATGTACTTGAGCTGAGGCCTTCATCCCCGGCGCAGGCAGGCATGAGGCTGGAGCTTGGAGACCGCCTCACAACAACGATGTGGAACCCCGCCCTTCTCTCGGGACAGTTCGGGTCGCTGGCGCAGATCGGCGAATCATCGGAGGTTTCGGTGACCGCCGGGGATACCATTGGCCTTCAGCCGCCGCCCGGCCTCACCACTGAACCCTACGAGGTTCAGCTTGCCCGCAAGCTTTTGGAGCTTTGGCTTTCCGGATATCCGCTTCCTGGCGCCTTGGAAGAGCTGATGCAACAGGTATTCATGGACGAAGGCGCTTTTGAAAGCAACGCGCGCCGCTTTTTGGGCAGTGAGTTCACATCCGGCAAGCTGTACGAGGCCCTGCAGATGCTGAATACCGAGAAGGACCTGTATGAAGCCGCCGTTCAGGTGAAACTGCTCCTGGACGGCTCTAAGGAGAAGTGGACCGTTTCGAAGCTGGCCAGCGCCTTGTGGGAAGTGAAAAGCCCAGACGGTATGGACCTGCTTGAGTGGGTTGTGAGGCTCAGCGGCCATGCAGCAGAAGCAGCATCCGTGATCGGTTGGGCGGCGGCGGCAATGGACGCGGCTCAAGCAGTCTCTCTGGTGCGCGAGCACTACGCGGCGGCGAACACCGCGGCCACGCAGTACGGCGAAGCTTCTCAGCTTTTCAGCGCCAGCCGCAGTTGGTCGGATGCCCAGATGGCCGAGGCGATTTCTAACCTTCAGCAGAGCATAGCCGACACCGAGGAACGCATCAGGATCAACCGTGCGAAACTGGAGTTTGATCTGCAGAACCTGGCGCAGAAGCTCAAAGCGGATATGGCAAACGGTCCTGTTGACCGCCTGCCTTACGAGATATCGGCCAAAAAGATTGCACATGCCAGCAGCAGTGAGCTTGCCCAGCTCCTGGTGAAGATCGGCGGCGACCGGCTGAAGCTGGAGGTGCTTCAGAAGTACCGGCAGGGGAAGCCGAAACACTCCGGGGCCAAGCTCCAGCAGGTACAGGCGGCATCACGTCCCACCCGCTTGGTGCTGGCGTCAGGCGCTGTGCAGGTCCTCGGCGGCGGACGCCAGGACCTTCAGGTGGAAGTACTAGGACATTCTGCCGCATCCTCTGAGGGCGAGTTCCTGTGCCGCAGGAGCGGCGACTCGGGATACATCGGCTGTATCAGCGGCGAAGTGCTCGTCCGCACCCCCGCAGGCGATATTGTGAAGCTGACGGCGGGGAAGAAGCTTTCCGTGCTGGCCGGACAGGTCGAGGAGTTTGATCCAAGCAAAGACGCGTTGAAACCGTTCGAAGGCCTGCCCCTTAGAGATATCATAACCGGAATTGGTCGACCGGCGCCGTATACCGATGGCCCGGTGCCGTTCACGGAAGGCGGCCTTCCGGAGGGCTGGATCTGGCAGGACCCAAATAAAGATGCCCTCCTGGAGTTTCCGGAAACCGGCACGTTGCGCATCACGGTGCCGGATGGTAACGACCTATGGGGCGCAAGACTCGACGCACCCCGGTTACTGCGTAAGGTGACCGGCGATTTCAACTTCGAGGCCGATATCAAACTGCAGACAGCGGCCACGAACGGCGCCAGTACCGAGTGGCTCCTGTTCTCCCCGGCGTCTTACGAAGGTGCCCGAGCCAAGCAGATGGGGATGGACGTGAACAGCTTGGCGCCACACTACCGCCTGTTCGGCGGCGGAATCCTTCGATGGGAAGGCAACACCACGTTTGCTGGGCATCAGGACTTCGTGCGCTTCAGGCTGACCCGCCGCGGCGATGTTTGGAAAAGCTATTGGAGTTTGGACGGCAGGGTCTGGCACATGTCCGCCCGTGAAACCATCCTTCTGCCAGACACACTTTGGGTTGGATGGGCGTTTAAGCGCCAGGCCTGGGACAGGATGTACGAGGAGAAGGCGGTTACCACCATACGGAATGTGCGCCTTAGGACTGCTCCGCCGGGCACCTTGCCTGTGGATGAATGGGACTTCGAAACGGCGGAGGGCGCTTCCGTCGCAGTGGAAGGCAAGGTGGTGAAGATTGCGCTGGATGGCACCAAGCTGTGCTCGGTGAATGTACATTCCGGCCGAACGCACGACGGCGACTTTGACAATGTGGTCCGCTTCTCCGCCAAGCCGTGGACGTACCAAGCCGGCCAGAGCTACCAGTTCGCGATCTCTGCCAAAAGCGCATCTAACGACAAGACCCTAGCGTACATCCGCCGGCGCGAATTCGAGGATTACGCCCCCTCACGGTATGATACCGACATGCAGATAAACGGCGGATGGGGCCGCTACCAGTGGGTCAGCGCGAACGACTTCAGCGGCTATCTGCGGATAGCCCGCAGGCAGGGCAAAATAACCACCTACTACTGGGGCGACAGGCGCTGGGATCCATTGGGTGAATTCGCAGACAACATACCCGACCCCATGTACCTCTCGATTTGGATGAACAACACGGAGCGAGCTTCGAAGCCGGCGCCGCTGTCGGCGGAGTTCGAGGTTGTCTCGGACGTGGACGGTGCACCCATGAGCGCTTGGGAGCCGGAGGATATCAACCTTCCAGTCCTCCCGCCCCCAACTGATCTGGCTTTGCTCCCAGGTACAACCGCCAAACTGATACAGGCTCCGTATCCGCTGGGCAACCTCTTCTTCACATCTGCAGGCCTCGGCTTCGTTTTCTCCAGCGAGCTGGAATGGAACAGGCAGGGAAGCAGGGTGGACCGGCGGGGCTCCCTGCTCATGGTCGCCGCAGACGGTGTAGCGAGAACCTATGTCCGATCCGATCTGCTGTGCGGCCTAAACCGGAAGAGCGGAGCCGCATACGACGGCGCTTTTCTGATAGGAGTGGACTACTGGCCGGATGGTGGGAACAGATACGGCGGGCTGTTCCGGATGGAGCTGGACGGCTCCTTCAGCGAGATCACCCTGAAGGAAGGGCACGGCGGGTTCTCGGACCTGATCCCCGCACTTGACAACGGCTGGTACTTTGTGGACTTCGAAAACGACAACCTGTGGCGGCTCCCGAAGATAGATGAGCCGGAAACTAGGGTCATCACCTCTGGTGAGGTTCCGTACGGGCTTGGCGTGGTGGCCCAGGACCCGGCAACGGGAGTGGTCTACTGCGTCAACTGGAAGGGCAGTGGTGGCTGGCCCTTCGGCGGTGAGAATGCGATCTACAAGATAGTGGACGGCAAAGCGGTTCTGGTGGTTAAAGCCCCGGAGGGGCAGGGCTTTGCTGGTTTGGACTTTGCCCGCGGAGGGAGCTTCGGCAGTTCTCTGTACGCAAGCACCGATAAGCAGATAGTCCGCGTGGAGCCAGACGGCGCACTGACGCCCGTCGTCAGCGGCGGAGAAACTATGGGAGCGATGCGCTTCAACCCCGCTACCGGAGATTTGCTGGTGGTGTATGGAGAAAAGCAGCTGCTGTTGGTTTTCAGCAGAGAGTAAGCACATAACACGAAACCCCGACTTTGGAGGGACTGCAGAAGTGCAATCCCTCCATCGCCGTAAAGAGAGGTTGGCACCGGCCTCCCAAAC
>JBMFPP010000148.1:0-6683 GCA_049969055.1 Armatimonadota bacterium
GGTGCGCTCCGGATCGGCACCGGGCTTATCGATTTTGTTTACCGCCACCAATATCGGAACATCTGCGGCCCTTGCATGGTCAATAGCCTCGATTGTTTGCGGCATTACGCCGTCGTCGGCGGCCACAACCAAGACGGCGATATCGGTTACGCTGGCGCCTCGGGCGCGCATGGCAGTGAAGGCTTCGTGACCGGGGGTATCCAGGAATGTGATCTTTCTGCCGTCAACCTCCACCTGGTAAGCGCCTATATGCTGTGTGATGCCGCCGTGCTCCTGCTCCACAATTTTGCTTTGACGTATTGCGTCCAGGAGGGTTGTTTTGCCGTGGTCAACGTGGCCCATTATGGTAACCACAGGCGGCCGCGGAGCCGTGCCTTTGGATGTTGTTGGCTTTATGGTTTTGACTTCTTCCTCTTCCTGGGCCTCCGTTACCGAGGCGCCGAAGATGCGGGCAAGGTCGGCCGCTGTTGAGGCAGGAAGGGGGTAGTTTACGTTGGCCAAAATTCCCTGTTTAAGGAGGGCTTTCAGCAGTTCGGCAGAACTTACGGAAAGCCTCTCGGCCAAGTCGCGAACGAGGATTCCGTCGTACACTTCCACAGTGCGGCGCTGTGGAGCCTGCTTGGGCTGGGCCGTGCTTCCACCGTTGGAACGAAATCTCTCGCGCAGACGATTAACCAGTTTGGGGTCTAGAGCGGCATTCATGTTGCGCACTTGGACCCCCATCTCGGCCAGTGCCTTCTGTATATCAGATGTTCTGACACGCAGTTCCCTGGCCAGATCGGGAATCTTCACTGTTGGATTCGCCAAGTTGCATCACCTCATTTCGCTTTCTCAGGCAGGAGATCTCCCTCCGGCACATTACGGTCAGGTCCCCGTAGCAACTCCTGAACCACAGCTTTCAGCTGTTCTTTCACGGGCTCGGGGATGGCGGTTCCAAGAGCGCGCTCCAGGGATCTGCGTTTCACTGCCGCATTGAAACATTCCACAGAAGGACAAATGTACGCTCCCCGCCCCGAGCGTTTGCCGGTTGGATCCACCAACGTTTCTCCGCTTGGGGTTTTCACCACGCGGATGAGCTCCCGTTTGGGACGTTCAGTGCGGCATCCCATACAGGTGCGAATAGGTTCTCTACGGTGCGGCATTTTGTCCTTCTTTCAAAGCAGGGCCGCCCTCTCGCGAGGTTTCCGCGTCTGCTTTCCCCTCGTCTTCACCAGGCTCCGCTTGATACGCCGCGCTTGCTTCGTCGAGTTTAGACTCGCTGCGTATATCTATCTTAACGCCTGTAAGTTTGGCGGCTAGTCTGACGTTCTGTCCCTCCTTGCCGATGGCAAGGGAAAGCTGAGTATCTGGCACAATCACCAATGCAGTTTTGCCGTCGTCCGATACTTCTATTCTGGTTACTTTGGCGGGCTTCAGAGCTTCAGCCACATTGGTGGCAACGTCGTCGCTCCAGCGCACGATATCTATCTTCTCACTACCAAGTTCGCTGACCACAGCCTGAACCCTTGTGCCCCTGTGGCCAACACACGCGCCCACAGGGTCAACCCTTTCGTCCCTGGATTCCACGGCCATTTTAGTGCGCACCCCGGGTTCGCGTGCTATGGATTTAATCACCACTGTTCCATCAGCTATTTCGGGAACTTCAAGCTCAAAAAGCCTGCGGATCAAGCCCGGATGCGTTCTCGAGACGATAATTTGGGGGCCTTTGGGGGTTTCTTTAACTCCCAGCAGGTAAACTTTCAGGCGGTCGTTGAATTGGTAACGCTCCCCGCGGACCTGCTCGCTTTCCGGAAGAATTGCCTCAGCTCTGCCGACGTTTATTATCACGTTGCGGCCCTCTTTGCGCTGAACCACCCCGGTGAGGACCTCGCCGGTGCGCTCGCTGTACTCCTCGAAGATTCGCTTGCGCTCGGCGTCTCTAAGGCGCTGCAAAACAACCTGCTTGGCCGTCTGCGCCGCTATGCGGCCGAAGTTCTCCGGGGTTACCTCCCTAATTATCAGGTCTCCGGGTTTGGCATCTGGTTTCAGTGCCAGCGCGTCTTTCAGGCTGATCTCCCCGGGATCCTTTGGAGTGCCGTCGACCACATAGTGGTGGCAGTAAACTTTCACAGCGGCTCTGGAGGGGTCTATCTGCACATGAATTTGGCCGCTGTGCTTGTAGTTCTTCTTATACGCCGATGCGAGAGCGGTCTCGATGGTCTCAATAAGAGCCTCCATCGGTATATCCTTCTCGCGTTCAAGTTGCTTCAATGCGTCCAAAAAATCGCTGTTCATGTGTTCACTCCAAAGGCATCCTCGGCAAAGAGTTTGTTGAAACCCGCTGATGCCAACTGACTTCAGCAAACTCCACTTTGAACGGCCCTGTAAACCAGAAAGAGTGGGTTGGCACCCACTCCTCCTTGCATGTGTGCTGCGCGTTTTAAGTATACCATACACTATGCGGAGGCGCAAGTTTTCAAAAGGGTGTTGCAGAGCGAATGTCAAGATTTGTCAGCTCCCCTTCTCCCGCTCTTCGATGGGGGAAGGGGACGCTTGGTCTCCAATGCCTTTAGCTTCCGGAACTAGGAGAGAGGTAGGGTGAGGGTAAATTGTTCCGGGAGACGTTTGCAGGTAAATCTAGCCCCTATATTCACTCCTCTTTTGGTTTTGACTCTTTACTTTCGCAGACTCTCTTCCGAAGAGACCTGAAAACTCAGCAGACCGAGTTGATTTATTTTGCATAATTGGCTATATTTACAATGATGCAAATAACTCGCTCTTCCAACAATCAGGTTTTGTACGAGGCCAAGGCTCGGGTGCTGAAAGCCCTTGCCCATCCAAGCCGACTAATGATCTTGGATGCGCTCGCCTCCGGCGAGAAGTGCGTTTGCGAGCTTCAGCAAATCGTTGGGTCTGATATGTCCACTGTATCCCGCCATCTGTCCGTAATGAAATCGGCCGGCTTGGTTGCCGATCGCAAGGTGGGCACAACGGTCTTTTACCACTTGATTGCACCGTGCCTTCAACAGCTTTTTGTCTGCGTTGAATCTATACTTCGGAAAGAAGCCGAGGCCCGTACCAAACTGCTGGGCGTATAAGCGCATTTTTGTTTCGGTTGGTATTTGCATATTTAGCCAAATAATAAATGGAGGGTGCCATGAAGATCCAGATTCTGGGAACGGGTTGTCCAAAGTGCAAGCAACTTACGGCCAACGCAGAACAGGCCGTTCATGAGCTTGGAATAAGTGCTGAAATCGAAAAGGTGGAAGACATTAAGGAGATAGTAAAGTTCGGCGTCATGATGACGCCGGCGTTGGTCGTAGACGGCCAAGTTAAAGCTGTTGGGAAAGTTCTTTCTTCGGAAGAGATCAAAAAACTTCTTAACGGGGACGAATCATGAAAACCCTCGAACCCGCAAATACTGCAAACCGCTTCCAATCGCTTCGGCGGTGGATTCCCGTCGTCATCCTGATAGGATTGGCTTCTGCTGGACTAGCGGCACAGCCCAAGCAAAAGGCGCAAATTCCCAAACCGCCCTCAAAATCTCAAGCAAAGCCTGCACGACTTCCGCGGCTGGTGGACCTAGGTGCCAGCAGGTGTATCCCTTGCAGAATGATGGCTCCTATCCTCGACGAGCTAAGCAGGGAGCAGAAAGGAAAGCTTGAGGTTGTTGTCATCGATGTCTGGGAGAAGCCGGAGTTAGCAAGAGCTTACGGCGTCAGAGTTATACCCACCCAGATCTTTTACGACTCCAACGGCCGTGAGTTCTACCGCCATGAGGGTTTCATATCCAAAGCAGACATACTTGCCATATTCAGAAAGCGCGGAATCACTTTGAATGGGCAGAAACCTGCCGCCAAACGTCGGTAATTACGAAAGAGGAGGGTGCCGACAGTGGAGTCTTTATTTACCGCTCTAACTAGTGCAGTCACCGGCTCGCCGCTGATCTCAACCGCCGCCGCGTTTGTTTGGGGTACCATCAGCGTTTTGCTCAGCCCTTGCCATCTGTCCAGCGTGCCGCTCATAGTTGCTTACCTAACCAACAGAGAGAATGTGAAACCGTTCGAGGCCGCACTCATGTCCTCTGTATTTGCGGTTGGAATACTAATCAGCATCGGCGCCGTGGGGTTTGCAACAGCAGCTTTGGGTCGAATGGCCGGCGACATAGGGCGAACCGGAAGTGTTCTTGTGGCGGCCGTTTTGGTCTTCGTAGGGTTGTACTTAGTCGGCGCCCTCCGCATTTCCTGGAGTTTTGGTGCGGGCGTGCCGGGAAGCATCAGGAAAGGATATCCGGCCGCATTGCTTCTCGGATTAGTATTTGGGACTGCATTGGGGCCATGTACCTTTGCTTTTATGGCCCCTGTGTTGGCGGCGGCATTCGGCACGGCGGCCATCAGCGCCGTCTGGTCTGCGGCGCTGATAACGGCTTTTGCGCTTGGCCACTGTTTGGTGGTGGTTGCGGCCGGCACTTCGGCTGGAGCGGTTCAGCTTTACCTTAAATCGCGCGTCTCCACAGGCGCAGGTGAACTGCTTAGGAAGATGTGCGGCCTGCTGGTTGTTCTGGCTGGGCTGTACATTGTTGTGAGGGCATTTTCTTGAAAAACGGGGACCTAGCCTGTTTGAACACAAGATTGGAGGGAGACTGCTATGCAAGTTAAAATCCTGTTGTGCAACTGTAAGGGCATCTGCCCCTCGTTTAAAGACACAGACATGGATACGCTTCTATTTGACATTGAAAATGAGCTGGAAGCAGATTACGTGATTTTGCACCCGATGCTGTGCGGCCAGGGAGGCAACAAGGTGCTCCTCGACCTCCTAAAGAACGCCTCACCGGATGCCGTGTTCGTTGTGGGAGCCTGCGACCCGGAAGGGCAGCGTAAGCTCTTCAAACGTGTAATGCGCGAAGCTCAGTTTGATGAAAGCCGGTTCATTCCGGTGGAAATCCGCCACACCGACAACGCCGGAGTTCTAGAACGACTGCGCTCAGCCATTCAGCAGTTATCTCAACAGCCAGTTTCTTAAGCAAAGAGGTGGTGTGCAATGGCAAAGGTAAACTTTAAAGGCATCCCGAGGGAGAAAATCCCTTGGTATCCGCGCGTAGATACATCGCTCTGCGAGGGATGCCAGGCCTGCATAAACTTCTGCAAGAACGAGGTGTTTGGCTGGGACGACGAAAACCAGCATCCAATCGTGCTCAACCCGTTTAACTGTGTTGTCGGTTGTGAGGCGTGTGCTCAACTCTGTCCCACTTCGGCTATTTCATTCCCATCAATGGAGGAGATAGCCGTGTCTATAGGTGGGGAAGCACCCTTGGGTTCTTGATGGTGCTTTTGCCATGCGCATACAGGTGTTGGGTCCGGATTGCGTCAACTGCCGAACTTTGGAGGAGCGGGTCCGACGTGCGGTTTGTTATGCAGGCGTAACGGCGGAAGTGGAACATATATCGGACCCGCTCCAGATCGGCCGGATGGCTGTAATACTGACACCTGCGCTTGCAATCGACGGCAAAGTGAAAGTTAGCGGCAGGTTGCCCTCAGAGGCGGAATTGGTAAGCATCATTACGACCGCCGCCGCAGAAACCGAATGACCGTTTGAAGCCCGCCCGGTTAAGTGCCGTGCGAACGCAGGCTTGGCGAGGCCGATCTTCGCTCCAAAGAGCACGGGTTTGCTTTTGGGATTGGGGGTATGATAGATGAAGCTGGCAGTAATAGGTTCGGGGATAATGGGGCGTATTTGGATAGAGCGCCTGCTTAGTGCCGGAGCCCTCGCTTCAAACGACATCATGGCTTGCGACCCAGACGAACAGCGGCTGAGCGTACTGCGCGAACAGTTCGCCGTGGCCGTTACCAAGCGTAACCCAGAGGGAGCCGCGTTCGGCGAGGTGGTGCTTCTTGCTCCACCGCCTGCCGCAGTGGCGGAGGTGCTGGATGAGATTGCGCCGGTGCTTTCTCCAAACAAAACAGTGGTGTCGCTTGCGGCGGGCGTTTCGATTTCCACAATGGAAAAGCGTCTTCCCGCAGATGTGCCCGTTGTTCGCGTAATGCCGAACACTCCGTCTTTGGTTGGAGCAGGCATCAACGCGGTTACCTACGGAAGCCGCGCCGATTCCAGAGTGAGGGAACAGATCGATTACCTGCTTCGATATCTCGGCGACAGCTTTGAGATCACCGATGACCAGATGAATGCCGCATGTGCTTTGTGTGCGGTTGGTCCCACCTATTTGTTTCCGATCATGGAGGCGCTCATCGAGTCTGCCTGTGAGAACGGACTGCATCCGAATTTGGCGCAGAATGCCGTGGCTTCACTGTTCGCTGGAACAGGCCTCCTGATGAAGCAAACGGCCCAGCCACCAGGATCGCTCAAGGAGATGATAAGCTTGCGCACCATCGACGAAGAAGCGGTGCGTCAACTGCTTAAATCCGCCTTCCAGAGCGCGCTTCAGAAGCTTAATGCATTGGAGGAAAGACTTTCCAAAACCCAATAAGCTTCAAAGCTGATAACGGCTGAGGAAGGCAGTCTGATCTGCAAAAAGCCTTGGCCAAAACTCTGAAGTTTCCGCCGCCCCCATTCCAGCGGTTCGAGTGGGGGCGGCGCTGTGTGGGAAGACCAAAAGTTGCTTGCGGTCAAATTGTCGGTTTTGATACAGCCAAATTCACCGACGCTGACGCGCAAATGAGGAGGAAAACAGCCGTGTTAAAAAGATT
>JBMFPP010000149.1:0-6648 GCA_049969055.1 Armatimonadota bacterium
GGAGGGGTTTTCGCGCTTCAAGAAGAGGAGCAGTGCCGTCTTCAGCCCGCTGAAGGAGAAATCGAGGGAGTCGCCCAGGTTGGCTCTTGGGAATGGGAAGCGGGTTGGATCGCCGCTTCGCGCCAGTCGATCTATGATTGGGCCGCCTGGATAACCAAGGTTCATAGCACGCGCGCCCTTATCGAAGGCTTCTCCGGCGGCGTCGTCCCGAGTGCGGCCAAGAATTTGGTACTTTCCGTGGTCTGTCATAAGAACCAGGTCGGTGTGCCCCCCGGAAACTATGAGTGCAATCAGAGGAAACTCTGGCTCTGGCAAGAAGCTTTCTTGTTTGTTTGTCAAAGCTTCCTGGTTGTTGATGAAGTTTGCGTAGATGTGCGCTTCAAGGTGGTGCACCCCGACAAGCGGCAGTCCGCGGGCCAGCGCTATTCCCTTTGCGGCGGCAACCCCCACAAGAAGGGCTCCTATAAGGCCTGGACGGTTTGTAACGGCAACCAGCCCAATATCTTCAAGGGAACAGCCGGCCTTCTCAAGAGCAGTCTGCACCATTGGGGTTACGGCTTCAACGTGCCTTCTAGCGGCTATTTCCGGTACCACTCCACCGAACTTTGCATGGAGGTCGGTTTGACTGGATATAAGGTTGCTGAGGATGCGGCGGTCTTCGGTTAATACAGCCACAGAAGTTTCGTCACAGCTGGTTTCTATTCCAAGTGTAAGCTTAGGCATGCTGGCTTTCCCTTAAGCGCGAAATCATTTTGGTTATTTCTGGGGTCCAAAGATCTTCCAGCCACATAACCATGGCATCTTCGCCGTTGTCGGTGTAGTATCCTTTTCGGATGGCCACGGTTTTGAATCCGTATTTGGTGTAAAGCTTTATGGCGGCTTCGTTGCTTGGGCGGACTTCCAGTGTGGCGCGAGATGCCCCTCTATGCCTGGCTTCGGCCAACAGCCCCAAGAGCAGTCTTTCGCCTATGCCGCGGCGGCGCCACTCCGGTGCAACGCCAAGGGTGGTTATGTGCACCTCGTCCATCACGGTCCACATGCCGGCATATCCAACCACTTTGCCGTCGGCTTTGGCCACCAAATAGCACGCGGCTCGGTTGGAGAGCTCATTGAGGAATGCACTGATCGGCCAATGGGTGCGGAAGCATTGTTTTTCGATCTGCGCCACGGCAACCACATCGCTCGGCTTCATTGCTTCTATCGATATTGTGGGTTGTGCATCGGGGATCGAAGCATTCATGGGGCACCTCCGGGTGCTAGGTTCGCGGAAAGCTTTCCGTAACCCCTCCAAAACCTGCGCAGTGTGCACGCATTTTTCGGCCTGCGGCTGCAGTTCAAAGTCTTGGAAGCTCTCTTTGATGCACCATTGGAAGTATGCATGGTGATCGTTCGCTTTGATGTGCGTCATTCAGACAAAAGGCGCATAACATGGTCTGAAGACAGCGCCCCCTTTCTCAGCAAGGCGGGCGGGTCCACGGTGAGATCCACCACTGTGGATGGAACACCCCCGGCGCACTTTCCGCCGTCGAGCACCGCGTCGATGCGGTCGCCGATTTGTTGTAATACCTCGTCGGCGGTGATAGCTTCCGCTCGGCCGGAGAGGTTTGCGCTGGTAACCGCAAGTGCACCGCCGCACAGCTTGATCAGCTCGAGAGCCGTTTGGCAGTTCGGCATGCGCACACCGATAGAGCCGGTACCAGCCGTGACCTCCGAGGGTATCCAATCAACCGCCGGCAGAACAACCGTAAGCGGCCCGGGGAAGAATGCTTCAAAGAGTTTCTCCGCGCGCTTGGGCACAGTTTTGGCGAGTTTGCGCGCATCCTCCACGGATGCAACCAGAACCGGTATGGGCCGGTTTTCAGGGCGCCCCTTAGCTGTGTAAAGGGCGCGCACTGCCTCCGGCAGTCCTATGTGAGCTCCCAACCCGTACACGGTATCCGTGGGGAACGCCACCAACTTTCCAGCGTTCAACAGTTTGGCGGCTTCCAGAATACCCTGCATCGCGTCTCCGAGAGGGATGCGCTTGGCTTTCATGCTACCGTTCCGCTTACAACTCTTGGAATCCCTGCCAGATCCGGAGTAACTTCAATTCGGCCTATCCCGGCTTGGACCAGCATCTCCGAAACCCTTTCGGCTTGACCGACGCCGACCTCCATGGCAATCAATCCTCCGGGTTTCAAAAGACACCGAGCGCTTTGAGCTATCCTCCTGATGAACTCCAAACCATCCTCTCCTGCAAAGAGAGCTATCCGTGGTTCGTAGTTTGCCACCTCTGGAGGCAGTTTGTCAGAGTCGCTGTTCGCAATGTAAGGTGGGTTGGAAACGAGTACATCCAAACGGCCGGCGATGTCATCCAGTCCAAGCGGGAAGTCTGTGCAGCGGAAGGATATACTGCCGCTGTGCACGGCAGTCGGGTTTTGGGCGATGAGCGAAGACGCGTTCCTTTGGGCCACCGCCAATGCTTCCGGGCTGATGTCGCAGGCGATAATGCTGGCGTTCGGCAGTTCAAGCGCTAGTGTGATCGCTATGCATCCACTGCCGGTTCCAACATCCAGTATCAAAAGTGGGGTGTCCTTCTTCGGGACTCGGCGCAGGACTGTTTCAACCAAGGTTTCGGTTTCCTGCCTGGGTATAAGCACAGCGGGCGAAACTAAAAACGTGCGTTTGAAGAACTCGCGCTTCCCAGTGATGTAGGGCAGGGGCTCGCGCATGGCTCTGCGCGAGACGCAGGTTTTCAATTCATCCAGTTCGCGTTGGGTTAATTCTTTGTTTGGGTGCGCAAACACGTACGCTCGGTCTTCGCCAAGGACGTGGGCAACAAGAAGCTCCGCATCAAGTCTTGGGGAATCCACCCCGGCTTTGGTCAGTTCACCGGCGGCCCACAGTACAGCCTTGCCTACCGTTAGAGAGTTTTGACATTCAATTTGTATGTTTGCCAAAACTTCTTGCATACCCATTCACTGTGGAGTGTTCAGCGGTTCAATAAACAGATCGGCGGCGTGCTATTCCAAAGCCTCGTTTTTCAGGCGCTCGGCCTGGTCTGCCGCGGCCAGCGCTTGAATGAACTCTTCGATGTCTCCGTCCAGCACGGCGTCTAGCTTGTAGAGGGTTAGGCCGATGCGGTGGTCGGTTACGCGGCCCTGTGGGAAGTTGTAAGTGCGTATCTTTTCGCTCCTGTCGCCACTGCGGATTTGGCTTCTGCGCAGTTCCCGCTGTTGAGCCTCCTGCTCTTGCTTTTTCTTTTCGTATAGAATTGCGCGGAGCATGCGCATTGCCTTCTCTCGGTTTTGGGTTTGACTGCGCTCGTCCTGGCATGCCACAACGGTGCCGGTTGGTATATGGGTGATGCGCACGGCGGTTTCGTTTTTCTGCATGTGCTGGCCGCCGGCGCTGGACGCGCGGAAAGTTTCAATCTTGAGATCATCCGGGTTGATTTCGATTTCGACCTCGTCAACCTCAGGCATGACTGCCACAGTGGCGGCCGAGGTATGTATGCGTCCGGCGCTTTCTGTTACCGGGACACGCTGTACTCGGTGGGTGCCGCTTTCGTATTTAAGCTTGCTGTACGCTCCGCGGCCCTGCACCGAGAAAATAACCTCTTTGAAGCCCCCGATGCCGGTTGGGTTACTGCTGAGAAGCTCTGTTTTCCAGCCGTTGCGCTCGGCGTAGCGGGTGTACATGCGGTACAGGTCGCCGGCAAAAAGGGCCGCCTCTTCGCCGCCCGTTCCTGCCCTGATCTCCATGATAACATCTTTGGAGTCCATTGGGTCTCTCGGGAGCAGAAGTGTGCGAAGCTCTCTCTCCACTCTTTCTTTTTCGTTTTGAAGACGCCGCAGTTCGTCGGAAGCCATCTCTTTGATTTCCGGGTCTGTGCCGTCTTCAAGCAGTTCTCGTACGCCCTCTATTTCCTGTTCCACAGAGCGGTACTCGCGGTATTTGGCGACGATTTCCTCTAGGTCGGCTCGTGCGCGGGCAAGCTTTTGGTACTGCTGTGGGTCAGACAGCACAGCTGGATCGGCCATTTGGGCCGTCAGTTCTTCGTATCGGCGCTCCACCTCCTCAAGTTTGGCAAACACTGTTCTCTACCCCCGACTTTTCCTGTTCCAAAACCGTTTGCAGAGCTTGAATTGCCACCTCTATTTGGTCCGGCGTTGGTTCTTTGGTTGTTATGCGCTGGGTCCAGAGGCCAGGAGCGAGCGCCATCCTCCACCATCGGCTTTTGCCGTGTTTGCCTGCAAGCCGGATTACCTCGTAAGAGATTCCCGCCACTATTGGCAGAACCGCAATTCGGCTTAGAAGCCTAAGGTACCAAACGGGCCAGCCCATTACCATGTGTGTAAGAGTTGCAATGATAAGCACCACAATGAGAAAACTGGTACCGCACCGCGGGTGCAGAGTGGTGTATTTGGCCACTTGATCAACAACGAGCTCTTCGCCGGCTTCGTAGGCATTTATGGTTTTGTGCTCGGCTCCATGGTACTGGAACACGCGCCTGATGTCTTTCATCGTAGATATCAAGTAAACATATCCGATAAACAGACCAAGTCGAATTACCCCTTCTACTGTGTTCAGCCAAAAGCTGTTTGGGATTAAAGACCGCAGTATACCGGCTCCCATGCTGGGTAGGCCTATAAATACGGCAATGCCAACGGCAAGGCCGACAACCATTGTCAGCCCAATTGCTATATCGTTTACGGATTTGGCCTTGGCGGAATTGAACCCCTGCTCTGCTGAGGCATCCTCCATTGCCAGGTTGGCCGAGAATGCAAGGGCTTTCATCCCAAGCGCCAAGGCATCGATGATGGCCAATGTGCCTCGAAGGAACGGGCGGTTCATCCAGCGGAACCGCCCGAGGATCGACTCCACCGATTCGGTGTGTGTGACGATTTCGCCGTTTTGCCTTCGGACGGCAACGGTGAAAAAACGAGGGCCGCGCATCATGACGCCCTCGATAACAGCCTGCCCGCCGTAGTATACTGTGCGGTTCATGCTACAAGCTTTTACTTCTTAAGGCCCCACTTCGAGAGGAACTTGTCCACGCGGCCCTCGGTATCCACAAGCTTCTGCTTGCCGCTGTAGAATGGATGGCAGGCAGAGCAGATCTCCACGTGAATATCCTTCTTAGTGGACCTTGTGTGGATGACGTTGCCGCATGCACAGGTTATGGTGGTTTCGAAATATTCGGGATGTATTCCGGGCTTCACTTTACTTCTCCTTCACTTTAACTCATAATACAACCGCCGAAAAGGCGCGCTTCGCAGGATGGGCTTTGCAAATTTGGGGAACTCCTGGTGCGAAGCATCAAAATTATATCACACTGGTTGGCGGTATAGCAAGTATGATTGTTTGTCAAGTGATAAAATAGACTGGATGCGAACTCTCGGAGTGATTTTGCTCGAATATGTAAGTGTTGAACCTCGCAAATGCGAATGGTAGAATATGGCATGGTTGTCTAGCACGCAAGCTGGAGCTAGCAATTGGTTTAAGGGGTGGCCTTGATTTAATGTACACCAAAGAGCAGTTCGCGAAGATGATAGACCACACGCTTCTGCGCCCCGATGCCACGAGGGAGGAAGTGGAGAAGTTCCTTAGGGAGGCGCGGGAGTACCACTTTGCCGCGGCGTACGTGTTTCCATGTTGGGTTCCCTTGGCGGTTGCCGAGCTGGAAGGTAGTGATGTGAAGATCGGGAGCGTGGTTGGATTTCCTTTCGGGGCCAATACACGGCGCACAAAGGTTTTCGAAGCCCGCACACTGCTGGAGCTTGGGGCCAGAGAGCTGGACATGGTCATCAATATCGGTCGGCTCAAATCCGGAGATTATGCCGCCTGCCGCCGCGAGATAGAAGAGGTGGCGATGTCGGTCAGGCGCGTTGAGCTGACCAGGGATATGCGCAGTGCTCTTTTGAAGGTAATCATAGAGACCTGTTATCTAACCGACGAGGAGAAAGAGATAGCCTGCAAAATAGCGCTGGATGCAGGCGCAGATTTCATAAAGACGTCTACCGGAATGGGGCCGAAAGGGGCCTCCGCCGAGGATGTGCGCCTTATACGCCGCGTGGTGGGACCGGAAATGGGGGTGAAAGCCGCCGGCGGCATAAAAGACGTGGATACTGCACTGCTTATGCTGGACTCCGGCGCCAACCGCATCGGAACCAGCAGAGGACCGGAACTGCTTAACGCTTATGAACCCGTCGACAAGAAGTTTTGACAAACAAATCGTTTTGCAGAAACCAACAACTAATTGAACTCGGCAAAGTGATTTGCAAGCAAGAACTGATTGAGCGTTAAAGCTTCTTGACGGTGAAAGCAGGTGTCTGTGAGGGTTTACAAAGCCGAGGCTGTGGTTCTCCGCCGCCGCAACCTCGGAGAGACTGATAAGTCTGTGATATTGTTCACCCGCAACCAGGGCAAGCTGTCTGCCGTGGCCAAAGGTGCCCGCAGGCCCACAAGCCGCATTTCCGGCGCCACGGAGATGTTTTCGCACTGCGTTGTGATGCTTGCGGTGGGCCGAAACCTTGACGTGATAACCCAGTGCGAGGTTCGTGAGCCGTTTCTGGGTTTGCGCGCCGACCTCAGCAGGTTTGCGGCGGCCAGCTATTTGGCGGAGCTGACGGACAGCATGCTTGAAGACCGCATGCCGGCTCCGGG
>JBMFPP010000150.1:0-6627 GCA_049969055.1 Armatimonadota bacterium
GTCCAACAGGGATCACCAGCCGCCCGCCGTTTACAAGCTGTTCTTTCAGAGCTTGGGGCACGGATGGGGCCGCCGCGGTTACTATTATGGCATCGTAAGGCGCGGCTTCTGGATAGCCGCGCGAACCATCTCCGACAATGAGTGTAACGTTGTTTATCCCCAATTCTGCAAGCACAGCGGCGGCGCGTTTTGAGAGAACCCGATGGCGCTCAATGGAGTAAACGTGCCGGCACAGCTTGGCCAATATTGCCGCTTGGTATCCGGAGCCTGTGCCCACCTCCAGAACGCGCTCGTGCCCTTCAAGTGCAAGGGCCTCGGTCATTCGCGCCACCATGTAGGGTTGGGAGATGGTTTGTCCTTCGCCTATGGGGAGCGGTCGATCTGAATAAGACGCATCGCGGTAAGCTTCAGGAACGAAGTAGTGGCGCGGCACATCGAGGAAAGCTTGAAGCACACGCTGATCTGAGATACCGCGGCGGCGTATCTGGTATTCCACCATTTCCACTCTTTGGGCTTCATAGTCGCGTTCTGTTAGCATGATCTGCCTTTCGTTGAGCGCAAGTTATGCTTTTTCTTTAATCAACCGCTAAGGCACAAAGCTTATTTCTGCTGGATTTTTGGTTTTCTGACGGCTGAGAGTTCGCGCCATTTGGCGGCGGTTGTGGCAGCTTAGAATACCTCTTGTTACTTCGCGCTTGTTCGCTGAAGTCCTTGTGCAGGAATCGAGGGATTTCAAAGGAAATTTGCACACTTGCCGCGGGAACTGCATGCCTGCCGGTGCTTTGCAGGAGGAGAACGGCTGTTGGTGTTGAACTAAAACCCGACTGTATGCATATGCGAGTTTAGCAGTGCCGGGTGCTGGTAAGCTTACGCGTCGGCAGGTTTTGCAGACGGCTTTGGCCGCCGATTTGGGGCTGGCAGTTTACAGCCACAGCAGTGGACCTGGGGCTGAGAGGGAAGGGATTGTGATGGCAAAAGGCAACAGGAACAGCGGCAAACCGAATGTTTTGGTTTTCTTCACCGACCAACAGCGCTGGGATACGGCTGGATGTTACGGCAACCCCATGGGGCTGACCCCGAATTTGGACTTTTTGGCCAAGCGCGGTGTTTTGTTCCGACATGCCTTCACCTGCCAACCGGTGTGTGCTCCGGCCCGCGCTAGCTTGCAAACCGGAAAGTACGCAACAGCGGTTGGGGTATGGCGCAACGGGCTCGCTCTTAACCCAACGGAAAAAACGCTGGCACATCACTTTAAGGCGGCCGGCTACCGAGTGGGTTACATCGGCAAGTGGCACCTGGCCAATACTGGTAATAAGCCCGTTCCCCCAGAACTGCGCGGAGGTTATGCAGACCTCTGGGAGGCGGCCGATGTTTTAGAGCACCTTTCGCATCCTTACGCCCCAAAGCTTTACGACTCTGAAAACCGCTTGATGGAGCTGAGCGGCTATAGAGTTGATGCCCTTACGGAGAGGGCTGTTTCTTTCATTTCCAGCTCGGGTCGTGAGCCTTTCTTCCTTTTCCTGTCGTTCTTGGAGCCGCACCACCAAAACGATATGAACGCCTACGTTGCGCCAAGCGGCTACGCCGAACGCTTTTCCAACCCCTGGGTGCCTCCGGATTTGCTTGGCAGACCCGGAGATTGGTACAAAAGCCTTCCGGATTACTACGGGTGTGTAGCCCGCTTGGACGAGTGCTTGGGCCGAATTATGAAGTGTTTGGAGGATACTGGAGAGGCTGAGAATACGATAGTGCTTTTCACGTCGGACCACGGATGTCATTTCCGAACCAGGAATTCGGAGTACAAGAGGAGCTGTCACGAGGCTTCCATTCGGATACCGGCCGTTATGTGGGGACCTGGATTGGGTCCGCGCATGGTTGTGGAAGAGCTTGTGAGCTTGGTTGACCTCACGGCGACGCTTTTAGATGCCGCTGGGTTGGGTGTTCCTGATGGTATCCAAGGGCGAAGCGCTCTGCCGCTTCTTTCGGGGCCGGTGGAAGATTGGCCGGAAGAAGTGTTTGTGCAGATAAGCGAGGCCGAAGTAGGAAGAGCTGTACGCACAGATAGGTGGAAGTACGCCGTGTTTGCCCCTGATAAAGACGGGTGGAGGGACCAAAACAGCAATGTTTACGTGGAGCGGTATTTGTATGACCTGGCGGCGGATCCTTATGAACAGGTAAACTTGGTGGGGCGGCCGGAATACCGCAAAGTTGCCGACGAGCTTCGCGAGCGGCTGTTGAGGCGCATTCAGCAGGCCGGCGAGCCCCCGCCGCGGATTGAGCCGGCCCGCTATCCGGCTTGATTAAGGCACCGTAAAAGCCCCTGCAGAAATTGGATTGGAGCTGCTGCAGATGAACGGTCGGATTACTCTATGCATACATCCACGGCCGTTGGTTTTATACGCCGTTTCTTGCTTGCTGGGTGAGTACAATTTGGAGCTGTGCAATCGAGGGTGCGCCGAAGTGTGTAGGGAATGCCCTGCCACGGGAGATGTATTAGTCCGAATTGCTCCATCTACGTACTGCTTGCCTTTACCAGTTTGCACGCGGCGTCAGCGGTTGGTGCCTACGCTTTTGGTGTCAACCGGGTGGGTGGAGGCTGAAGACGCCGTACGGCATGCCGGATACAGCGGTTATATTGGTCCGGCGTGCCGAAGTGAACAGCTTCAAGAGGCCGTGAAGACGCTGATGGAGGGGGGTTCTTTCTATCACCCGGGAGAGCGCAGTACACATCCGGTTGGATTTTTAACCTTTCGCCAACTGCAGGTGCTTCGCCTAGTAGGAAAAGGGTTTACGGACCACGAGATAGCTTCTGAACTCAAAATCGCTGAGACCACAGTGCGCCACCACCTTGATGTGTTGTTCGACAAGCTGGGTGTTCGGAGGCGCGGAGAACTGGCGGCTGCGGCGGCTTTGGGTGGTTTGTGTGATGACACCGGCGATTGGTGGTGGTTTTCTCACGATGTAGATGCGGAATCGGCACGTTGGGTGGGCACAGGCTAGACAGTTTTGGGATTTGGCTTTATTCACAGAGGTTGCTTTTATCCGTCCCCTGAAGAAAGGTCTGCGGCAACCCGATACTTAGAGTGCGGAAGCTTCTCTTTGAAGCAAGAGAACTGTGCCCAGTACGAAAAGGGGGGACGGCAGGGCAGCCAGAGGAGGCATAGGGGGTGTACCTGACTACCCGTGCCGTGGGTACCCAGAGGAGGGTATCCGGTATTTTACATCGGCGCAGTTTGGAAAAACTTAACCCCCTGGAAGCAGGTTTCCAGGGGGTTTTTGTTTGTGTGTTACGGCCAGCGCCCGTTGTAGGTGTACATAGTGATGTCCGGCACAACCTGCGGAGCCGAATATCCCCAAGGGTCCTTTACCTTGGCGGCGATGTAGGGCAGCCATCTCACATGCCCGTCGCAGAACACGAAGTTGTTGCCCTTGTTGTGGCGCGGCACCATGTACTCGCGCCAAAGAGTCTGTCTGGGGGTATCCCCGGTATCGCCGTACAGGAAGCAGTGCGAAGGGTCTTTTACTTCAGACACTTCCCTTCCAACTTGAACGCCGGGTGGGCCTTCGGGGTAAACCAGCCCATCTCCCTTGTTCCAAAGCGAGCCCGGGCTTTCGTGCGGACCAACTCCCGAGCTCCAGTTGTAGCCATATCCCATCAGCCTCACACCGTCCAGCTCGTCGTATCGGTCGGGGCAGTAGAGAACATCCCAGTTGTGTATGTAGGGCTGCATTGTGGTGACCGGATCTCCAACTGTGGAGCCCGGAGTGTGCACGCTTGGGAAGGTTTCATCCCAGTCTTGGATGTACTGCATGGCGGCGTGCCCAATCTGTTTAAGATTAGATGCGCACGCGGCCTGCCTAGCTCTTGCCCTGACTCTAGCAAACACAGGGAACAATATAGCGGCCAGTATGGCGATGATCGCAATAACAACCAGCAGTTCGATAAGGGTGAAAGCTTTTTTGAATTTCATTTTGCTTCCTCCTGCGGCAAGCCAAGCGTGCTTCAAGAAGAAGGTTCGAGGGCCGCTTTGCTGGGATGCTTTTAGCAAAGCGGCCCACAGATTAATCGGATTGGCTCACTGGTGGAGACGTATTTTCATCCACCAGAGCTGTGGATCTTACAGTTTCCCCAATCCCACAGCCGCGCGGAGGATCAGCGTGGCATCCGGGATGTCGATCTTGCCGTTGCCGTTTATGTCTCCGGCCTGAAGCTGAGCGGGCGAAGGCTTGTCAAATCCGACTGCGAATCGGAGCGCAAGAGTGGCATCGGGAACAGTGACCTTACCATCGCCGTTCAAATCACCGCGTACAACGGCGGGAACCGCGGGACCAGGGGCGACTATTAATGTCGGCGCGGAGTTGGTCATTCCAGATGCGCCTGTGTTCTCGTAGCCGTTAATTGCGAGAACGTTCTCGCCGTCCCAGTTCACCAGGTCGGCGGGGATGGTGTAGGTGCGGATCGCTCCGGCGTTTCCGATGTAACCAGTTCCTTCTGGGTCTGATGGATCGGTAGGCAGGTTGCCGGTGCTCCCAACCTTCTGGCCGTTGAAGTAAGTTACATCGGCATCGTCCAAGTTGAAGCCGGTGAGAATTAGATCGCGGCCTTTGTAGGCCTTGAACTCGTCGGGGAGGCGGAACCTAGCACGGTACCAGAAGAGGCTTCGGTCATCGCCCAATCCTACGTTCTCTAGTTGGCCAGGTACCGGAGCTGACACCATGCCAGACTCGTTGAATGAAACCGCAGCCGGTTTGGTATCGCCGGGGTCGGCAGGATATAAAACCAGCCAGTTGATGCCCGCGGCACTGCTGAGGTCCATCTTGGGACGCCGGTTAACGGTGAAGTTTACAGTAACCGTTTCACCGGCGGCACCGCTCTTGGTTACGGTTTGACCTTCGGCGGGGTCGAGGTCCAAGCGAGGTGAGCGTGTTACGGCGTAAGTAGCCGGCGCAAGGCCGGAGATGCGGTACACGCCGTCCGAGCTGGTGATGCCGATGCCGGTCTGCGGGCCCCAAGCGGTTTGTTCGGCGAAGGCCGAGATCTCCACATCCTCAACGGGAGCGCCGTTTTGGTCTGTGACAGTTCCGGTGAACGCCACAGATGGGTTGGCCACCATCAGTAGTGGTGCGTACTCAACTATTCCGCCTCGCCCTGTGGTGTTGAAGCCGTGAATAGCCAAGAGGTTGTTGGCTTTCACCATGGAGCCAGGGATTACGTAGGTCCTTATGCGCGTGTAGTCGGTATTGTGACCGATGAGCTCGCCGTTCCAGTACGTCCAGTCCCAATCGAAGAATGTCCACCTAGTTAGGACCAGGTCTTTGCCCTGATACTGAGGCGGGATGGAAACGCGCACCCTCAGCCAGCCGTGGATATAGTCGGTCGGGTCTATGCTGTCCCAGCTGGATGGGACTTCGTAGGCCTCGAAATCAGCGTCTGATTTGGCCGGGTCGCGGTAGTCATCTGTGGGAGAAGTTGGAAGTTTAATCTTCCACTCTGCGCCGGCGGCCGTGCTGAGTTCGGCTACCACGGGGGTGGTTTTCACATCGAGCGTGAATGTTTCGGCATTAACCCCGGGCTTTACAGTTGCCTTTTGAGGCGCTACTGGTTCGATGGTGAGACCCGCAGTGGAGATGTCATAAGTACCGGCAGGCAAGTCCAAAAAGACCGCTTGGCCGTCGGGGTTGGTATAAATGCCAGCGATGGGTTTTCCGTCAGAGGAGAGGCTGGCCCAGTAGCCGCCCAGCGGTTGGCCGTCTTTGTTTTTGAGGGTGGCAACGTAGAGACTGCTGTCCAATGAAAGTGCTCTGAGCGCGTTTATGTCGATTGGGTGCTCTGCGTAGAGGCCAACGCCGAAGCGCCCGGGTTTGGGATCCGGGTCAACGCCTTTGAGCAGTGGCTTAGTGAGGTCCGCTACGTAGGCTTCCAGCTGACTGCCGTTGGCGATTACCAGCATTGTCTCTTGGACGTTTTGCTGGTAAACAACGTCGGTGGTGCTGTCGAGGATGGTGAAGTTGCCGTCGGTCCACTTCTCGAGGCGGGTTATGGGGCCGCCGTTGCCCGGATCACGCAGTGAGATGAAGCGCATGAAGTTCTTTTCGTCCTGCCAGCGGAACACCAGGCTTATGCCGTCGTCGTCACCGGTGCGGAATTGGATGAAGAAGATGCCGTCTTGCGCTGTGAAGTCCTTGACCACGGCGGTTGTGCCGGTGTAGGGGTTCTCCATACCGTTCGGCGGGTCAGGCACACCATAGATGTTGGAATCCTGGTGAAGCGCCCCGTTCTTCACATACCAATTGGAAGGACCGCTTCTTTGAGAGAATTCCGGATTCATCTGCGGGCCAACATCGTAAATGTCAAACTGTTCGATGCCTTTGTTGATAAAATCGCTTTGCCACAGCACTTTGGCGGATGCATCTATCGGCGCCAGCGCAAACGCAAGTGCAACAACGGCGCAAACCAGAGCGAAGCGAGACATTTCTCCCCTCCTTAAGAGAGTTTAGGGTCGTTTCCCCAGCGCGTCTGCGGCTTTTCCGGCCGAGAGCCTGCGGGTTCAAAAAGTTGTTCAGCAGCGCAGAGTGAATTCCTTTCCACACAAGTTCGCTTCGTTTGAAAAGCTTTCTGTCTCGGAC
>JBMFPP010000151.1:0-6602 GCA_049969055.1 Armatimonadota bacterium
GCAGCAGAACCGTGCAACGGCGATGCGCGTCCTGATGGCTCGCCTTTACGAGCGGCAGCAGCAGGAAACTCGGGCGAAGATGCAGGAACTGCGCGGGGAAACCCGTTCTATAGAGTGGGGGAATCAGATACGTTCCTACGTTTTTCAGCCTTACACGCTGGTGAAGGACCACCGTACCGGCGTGGAAACGGGGAACGTGCTTGCGGTTATGGACGGAGAGATCGACGAGTTCCTGCACGGATACCTGCGCAGTTTGGCCTCGAAGGCCTGAAGCAGAGCGCCCGTGGTAGAACATTCGAGCCTGCAGACGCTGTGGGTATAAACAAGGCGGGTGATGCTTTATGTTGCGTCAAACGGCGGTGGTGGGCTTGTTGCTGATGGTTTCAGCGCCGGCGCTGGCTGATGCTGTTTTCGATAATACCGCCGTGCTCTCCAGCGAGGGGTGCGGGAGGGCGGAAACGTCCTTGGGGAACATGGTGGCAGACGCCCTGCGCCAGGCTTCTAAGGCGGATGCGGCGTTGGTCCATGCTGAAATACTGAGGGAAATCACACTGCCGGTTGGCCCGGTGCGTGAGGCAGAGCTTCGGAGAGCGGTTTTGGTTCCGCAGGACGGAATTGTGGTGCTTAGACTCAGCGGAGCACAGCTTCGGCAGGCATTGGAAAGGTCTGTGCGGATATACCCAGCCAGGAACCAGGGCTTTCTGCAGGTTTCGGGGTTAACGGTTGTGTTCAACCCATCTAACCCTGAGGGCTCGCGCGTGGTGGATTTGAAAGTGAACGGCGTGCCTGTATCCGAAGGCAGGTTGTACGCCGTCGCAATGCCTGCTCTGCTGGCCGGAGGCGCTCAGGGCTACCACCGCGTATGGGAAAAAGCTCCGCGCATTGAGGGACAGCGTTTGGGTACAATTGCCGAGGTTTTGATCGAGTTTGCCAAGTCAAAAGGCAAGCTGTCGTTTAAAGTTGAAGGGCGTATTAAAACCTCTTCTGGATAAACTAGCTTCCGCATGAGAATAGGTCTGCTTTCGGATATACACGGCAATTTAGAAGCCCTCCGAGCTTGCTTGGATAAACTGTCTGACTCGGTGGATGCTTATTTCTGCCTGGGAGACGTTGTGGGTTACGGGCCGGACCCGAATGCCTGCTGTGAGATAATCCAATCGCTTCAGTGCCGCGCGGTTCTGGGAAACCATGATGAGGCGGCTTTGGGCCGGATCGACCTGAGCTGGTTCAACCCATGGGCAGCCAGAGCCGCGGAATGGACCCAGGAAGTTCTATCCGTTTCCAACAAGCAGTGGCTCTCATCCCTTCCCGACATTTTTGAAAGCGCAGAGTTCGTGGCAGTCCACGGTTCTTTGCTTGAGCACACCACCGAATACATAACTGACCACTGGTCGTGTCGCCCAACTATGGAGTTAATGCGCACCAACTTGTGCTTTGTGGGCCACACCCACATCGCTGAGGTGTACATGCAGAAGGTGGGTCACCTGCTTGTTGAGCAGATGCGCCTCCCTAATGGGACGGTACTGCACATAGAGGATGGGCGCAAATATGTTTTTAACCCAGGGAGCGTGGGCCAGCCGCGCGATGGAATCTGGTTAGCCTCATGTGCAGTTTGGGATACAGATGCGCGCACGGTAACCCTTCACCGAGTTGAATACGATCTGGAAGCCACTCAAGAAAAGATGAAGCAAGTCGGCTTGCCGGAAATGCTGTGGCGGCGGCTCGCCTTGGGTAGGTAAATGCTTGGGAAGGGATGGGGATCCACCGATGCATGGCAAAATCAAAAGCCACCTAGAAGCGTCCACCATCAAAAGGAATGCTGGAGTTGCTTCGATGCTTAGGTGGCCGCTGATAGTTTTGATGGCCACTGCCGCTCTTGGATATCTGGGTTTGCAGAAGACATCCAGCGGTCTGCAGTTTGACGGTGGGCAAGCTTTTCAGCACCTCAAGCGGCAGGTGTCCTTTGGTCCTCGGGTTCCTGGAACGCTTTCGCACCAAAAAGCGCGTTTCTACATAGGCGAAGAACTGCGGCGCCGCGTAGATGTGCTGAAGTATCAGGATTTTCCGTGGCAGGTTGATGGAAAGAAGCTCCGGTTAACAAACATCGTTGGGGTTATCAATCCGTCGGCCAGGCCGCTGATCGCCGTTGGGGCGCACTGGGATACCAGGCCAACCGCTGATATGGACCCCGATCCGGCCAAGCGCAAAACCCCCATCCTCGGAGCGAATGACGGCGCCTCCGGAGTGGCTGTGGTTTTGGAGCTGGCCCGCGTTTTGAATGAGCGCCGACCGAAAGTCGGCGTTGTTTTTGTTCTTTTTGATGGGGAGGACTACGGCCCAGACGTTGACCGCATGTTCATCGGCTCGGACTATTACGCGCGAAATCCTGTGCCCAGCAGGCCGAATCGGGTTATTGTGGTGGATATGGTGGGTGATGCGGACCTGCAGATCTACAAGGAGATTAACTCCTTGAGGAGCGATAGAGAGCTCGTGGACAGAATATGGAACACGGCGTCAAGCCTTGGCTATTTCCAGTTTGTACCTTATGCCAAGCACACAATAATTGACGACCACGTATCCTTCCACAACCAAGGCATTCCTGCCATAGATATTATCGATTTCGACTATCCGCCTTGGCATACACTGGGTGATACCGTGGACAAATGCAGTCCGCGGTCGCTCGAAGCAGTGGGGCGAACGCTGGAAAAGTACCTGATGGATGTTCGTTGAAACAGCAGTCGCTAATTGAACCCTTTTTGAAAGCCGCTCCTGCAGGTGGATCTTCGAAGGACGGTCTGGAGAATGGATTTCCACAGCAGGATCTGCGGCTAGCCGGTTTTTACCGTCTCTTCGGTTTTTGCCTTCTCCAGCTCTGGGATAGTGGTTATGTCCTGCACGCGCACCGGTTCGAACTGCTCTATGGGGATCGGAAGTTTTTGGCTGTCTGAAACCGTGCGGATATAGTGGGCGCGGTAGTAAGGGTTTTGTATGCGGCAACTGCGCTTGCGGCCTTCATATTCTGGATGGGTGATCATTTTGCGCCAGATATCACGCAGGGGCATTTCGCGCACATTGCCGAAAGTTACCGGATTGAAGTCGCAGGGGTTTATATCCCCGTATGCGGTCATGTAGAACTGGAACTGCCCTCCGAAGCAACCACTGCCGATAGGTGAGTTGATCCACGACTGCGCGATAACACCCATCGGGTGGTCCATCGCAACGTACCTTCGCGCCATCTTCACGATTTCGGCACGCTCCGCCGGAGAGAGAAGCACGCTTTCCTCTCTCAAGAAACGGCCAGCCGGCATGCAATCGAAAATCGTAACCTCGTGGAAGCCTTCGCGCTGGGCCAACTGCAGGAGCCCCTCCAGCGATCCGTCCCTGAGATTATCCTTGGTGGCATAGGTGGAGATGCCGGTCAATATGCCTGCCTCGCGCGCCCTGGCCGCGCCTTCGAAAGCACGGGCGTAACATCCCTCAAGGCGGCGCAGATCATCGTGGATTCTGGCGTTTAAGTGATCTATGCTGATGTTGAGAGAGTGCAGACCGGCGTCCTTCAGGCGCTTCACGTTCTCTTCGGAGAGGAACCAACCGTTGGTGAACATCATCGCGTGGGCTTTGGTTTTATCCACGTGGGCGATAAGCTCGTAGATGTCTCGGCGGAGCATCGGCTCGCCGCCGGTGAAAACAACGTTCACAACGCCGAGATCCAGAGATTGGTCTATAACGCTTTTCAGTTCATCGGTAGAAAGCTCACGGCGGTTTGGATCTATAAAGCGGTCGGCGCTACAGTGCACACATCGGCACTGGCACTTGTAGGTAACCGCAAGCGTGCACGTGGTTGGCGTTTTGATTCCAAACAGCTTGTCGCGGACCAGCGCCTGAACCGCCCTGTTGGCCGCCGGGGATGGGTACGGTGGGTGGTAAAGGGTATAGGTAAAAGAGCCGTTTTCGATGGCAATGGGCTTGGCTTTGTTCTGTTTTTCGACAACTTTGTCCAACAGCGGCTGAAAGATAGGGCCGGTAAGCCCGCGGGCCCTGCCTGTGAGGCGTCCATCTCTTATTCCGAGCTCGATGCGCGGAGCGAAAAGCTTGTAAGCAAGCTCCTTTAAGGCAAGCTTGAAATATTTAGACCTGTAACCCTTCGACACCCGTACCCTCCCATCAGGTTTGTACACGGTCGTTTTTCATTCTAGCAGAAGGGCACGGTTTGGGTCAACGTGACAGGTTTTGATCCCGCTGTTGAGATTACACAGAAACACCCCGATGCGGGTTGACGGATGTTACCAAAAGGTTTATAATTTTAGCGTACTAGTATTTTGTATGCAAAATGACTGAATGCAAAACAACCCAAAAAGGAGAGCATGAATCTCTCCCGCTTCTGATCAGGCAGGCAAAGAGGCTGTTCAAGCGCCACTTCGAGGCGGCGGTGCTTAGGCACGGGCTAACGGATGTACAGTTTCGTGTACTGCGGCGCCTATGGTGCGGAGACGGGCTGTCGCTGGGTGAACTAGCTCGTGATACCTCTCTAGACGGTGCCACCCTCACAGGCTTGGTGGACAGGTTGGAGGCAAAGGGCCTGGTGAGCCGACAGCGCGATACGGAAGACAGGCGCGCCGTCCAAGTTTTCCTAACACCGGCAGGAAGAGCCCTTAGAGAGCACCTTGAAGCTGTGGGCCAAGAGGTTGAAAGGCGAGCGGTGCGCGGAATGTCCGAAGAGGAGATACGCCAGCTTCATAATCTGCTTAAGCGTGTGTGCGAAAATCTGGAAATGGAGGAGTAGTTGTATACATCCACAAGCGAAAGCGTTGTTGAGCGCGAGCCCTCCATTATTGCGTCCATATTCTCTTCATTTCGCCACAGAAATTACCGATTGTTCTGGACCGGTCAGCTGATCTCGTTGGTGGGCACCTGGGTCCAGAGCGTTGCGTACGGCTGGCTGGTGTATGATCTCACTCGCTCGCCGGCCAAGCTGGGCTACGTCAGCGCGGCCGGTTCCGTGCCCGTTTTGCTGTTCACCCTCTTCGGCGGTGTTGCGGCCGACAGGGTTAACAGGCGTCTCTTTCTCATAGGAACCCAAAGCGCCCTTATGCTGTCGGCCTTTACGCTGGGGATTCTAACCGTAACCGGGGCGGTGCGGTACGAGCACATACTCATCCTTGCACTGCTTTCAGGCACTGCCAACGCATTCGATATGCCAACGCGCCATGCGTTCCTAACCGATATTGTAGAGAAAGACGACCTTGTGAACGCAGAGGCGTTGAACTCTGCGATGTTCAACACCGCCCGTTTAATCGGCCCTGCGCTTTCGGGCTTGGTGATGTCTGCTTTTGGACCGGGGCCGTGTTTCCTGATAAACGGGGCAAGCTTCCTGGCAGTGATTGCCAGCCTGGCGTTTATAAGAACCGAGAACCGCAGGGTAAACAGGCGGTGCGAATCTCCTTTCAAGGAAATGATCGACGGATTTACTTACTTGCGTAGTAACCCCAACTTGGGAATGCTGATCTCGGCGGCCGCGGTTCCCACACTTTTCGGCAGTCCCTACATGATGCTTATGCCAGTGTTCGCCAAGGAGGTTCTGCACGGTGGACCGGCTCTTCTGGGTCTGCTTATGTCTGCAACCGGGGCCGGGGCTTTGGCAGGCGCCGTTATAGTTTCGGCGCTCTCGTCGCGGAATTGGGCCAGCCGACTTTTGATATTCGGCGGCTTGGGATTTTCAGGGTTTTTGATGCTTTTCTCGCTGTGCCGAAACCACATTCTTGCGGTGGCACTGTTGGCTTGTGTGGGCTGGTGCATGGTCACCTTCAATGCAACAACAAGATCGCTCATACAGTTAAACACCTCGGATGAACTGCAGGGAAGGGTTATGAGCCTTTATTTCTTGGTCAATATGGGCTTAACGCCGTTGGGCAGTCTGCAGGCCGGAGCGATTGCATCGCACCTGGGGGCACCGTTTGCGGTTGGAGCCGGAGCCGCAGTATGCGGGCTGTTTGCGCTTTTCGTGCTGGCACCCAGAATCTCGCGGTGGATGTGCTGAGCAAGCGTGTTCTACAACTCAATATGTTATCGGCTATAATTAGTAAAAACGGCTCAGCGCGGCAATCAGCTCGCTGGCACTTTGCGGGAGGATGTGGTCTATGCACTACCCTGTGTGGTACGTACCGCAACTTACGGCACCGATGCTTATTGCCGTTATAGCGGTACTGCACGTTTTGGTATCGCACTACGCAGTAGGCGGCGGTTTCTTCCTAGCCGTTGAAACAGGTTACGCCTACCGGACAAACAACAGTGCCTACCTTGAATATTTAAAAAGGCACGCGTGGTTTTTTATACTCGTCACCGTTGTGTACGGAGCAGTGACGGGTGTTGGTATATGGTGGACCATCGGGTTGGCGTCTCCTTTAGCAACCGAGATGCTCATCCACACGTTCGTCTTCGGATGGGCAATGGAGTACGTCACCTTCATAGTTGAGATCGCTTCTGCATTTGCCTTCTTCTACTACTGGGGGCGTTTGGAGGCGCGAACGCATCTTATCATCGCCTGGATATACGCCCTGGCGGCGTGGTTGAGCCTGGTGCTGATCACGGGCATCACGTCCTTT
>JBMFPP010000152.1:0-6549 GCA_049969055.1 Armatimonadota bacterium
GGGTCGCACTGCAAATCAACGGTGCTGGGCTTCAGGGGCTGAATTTGGGCTTCTACAACAGCCCATCGACAAGAGGAGGAAACCCCGGGGTTAACGGTGGTGAAGCGCACGCGTCTAACACTTTCCGGCTCGGGAATGATGTGGCGGGCAAACATGTCGAACATCGGCGCCCAGTCCACGCAGTCGGCGCCAGGTTCATCGGATAGATCCCACCAATGCCCTGCGCCCGGCTGTTCGTGGTAGATGAAATCGCGGTGGAACTCCTCAAGGCGCTGTCTCATGGTTCTTGCTTCGGTAACCGGAACGTTGTCATCGGCTTCTCCGTGGAGGATGTACACTCCGTGGTGAACATAGTTTCCAGAAAGAGCCAGCGTATCACTAGCAGCAGTACAACGCTGTAGCAGTTCCTCGATTGGGGACGGCTGGGTTTGGCGAGGTGCACCACCGTAGGACCAAAAGCTTATCCATCCAGCGCTTGGGCCTATGGCGGCAAAGCGATCTGGGCAGTTGGCGGCCAGGTTCCACGTGCCGTGCCCGCCCATAGAGTGCCCGGTGAGATAAACCCGATGGGGATCGGTCCCGAGGCTCTTTTGGGCAAGCTCCAGCACCTCCAAAGCATCCAAGCGACCCCAGTCCTCCCAGTCGAAGCCGTATGGTCGGCGGTTGGTGGGTGCAACGATGTGCGCCCAGCTCTTGGGGCTGTAGGCCTCGGCTTGGCCGATTGCTTCCACCGCCGCTCCGTGGAGAGAAAGCACCAGTGCTAAAGGTTTGGAGCTGTTGGAAAGCGGCTTGCCGGCTGTTTGTTGATCGGCAGGCGGTTCGGCAGGCGTTAGTGCGTAGTACTGAACGCTGTTGTCGATGGAACTGCGGAAGGTGATTTTCCGGGGTTGCTCGGGCCTGCGAACGCGCAGTTCCAGGGACGCAGAGTCCAGAACCTGCTGAGTATTGGGGTCTTTAAGCTGCAAGTTGAGTTTTACGGCTCCTGAGCGTTTCTGCGGAGGGGCAAACAGCTCAAAGCCCACCTTCCGTATGGTGAGTGCCGGCATCGGCGGAAGGGGGGTGGTGCGCGGTTCAGCTCCTCCGCAGGATGCGTTCAACAGCAGTTGGTCTGCAGGCTTCGTCTTGGCGTTAACGACAACCACGGCGGCTAAGAAACTGCCCCCTTGGCCGACCACCAGATCTGGAACCGTGGCGTCGGACACATCTAAAAACACCGGTGCGCGCGGTTTAACCAGTTTGCCTCTGAACTGGCCCCTGGTGCAGTGAAACAGGAGCTGGTTGGTGCCCCTGCGCAGTTGCATGGGAAGCCGCACATATCCGGTTTGATATGGATCGCCGACGCGCGGTTCGCCGTTTGCATACACCATGCTGTGTCCGGAAGCATCCAAAAGGACAACCTGGTCTTGCTCAGAGCTGACCAGCACAAAGGCGTAGCCGCCGCGGAGGATGGGACTGCGGACCCAACCGTCTTGGCTCGCGGTTAGCTCTTGCCAGCGCAGTGTGCGGCCGTTTGGAAGCTCCAGCTCGGTGCCGGCGGACGGAACGGTCCAGCGCCCAGAAACAAAGCTCGCCTCGATGGGATCAACGACGAACGGGGTGCGGCTGTATCTCCCAACCGGTCCCACCGCCAAACACCGCGTAATCTGGGCCTCTTTGAAAGAGCGGTTAACCGTCAATGCGGGTGTGTCTGCAAAGGTGCTTCGGCCCAAAACCGAAGCGGCTGCCGCAGTAAAGCACAAGATCAACCGAGCCATCACGGTTTCCACCTATAAACGATTGTTTTTGCCTTCCAATCTTCTTCCACAAGAATCAGGTACTCACCGTTTCTGCGTCTGTAAGCGCGGATGGCGTCTGGAAAATCCACCCAGCCGCTTTCACGGAACACCTCCGGCCCCGGGGTTATCTCGCCGAGTTTGCGGCCTGTGTTGCGGTCGAACACGTGCACCTTTGCGCTGTGGCACTCCACGGCAAACACGGCGTCTCCCGCGGTGCAGAACGATTTGGTGAACAGCTTATCGGCTTCATAAGGCAGAACAGCCCGCCATTTTGGCTTGCGGTTGCCCTTCATCCAGCCGTCAATGCGCCATATTTCGGTGCCGACAATGCCCCATTCTCCACCCTTTTTTGGATGGTCATCCGTGTAACCGGTGAGGAACATAGTATCTGTTTTCGGCCAGTATTCAATGCGGAGCAGGTGGTTCATGCCGGGAGGCAGATCGAACCTCTGCGCTTTCCTGCGGCTGTATACGGGGTTGCCGAAGCGGTCAACACCCAGAAGCGGCAGGTAGTGTATTGGCTTTTCCTCGGTTTGATAGCCGTACCATATGCCGCCGTTTTCATCCATCCACCAAGCCCAAAACTCCCCCTCTTCCACGCCGTCGGCATCCGAAAACTCGGCGGTTTGGAAGCGGCCGTCGCCGTTAGCATCCCGCCATATCCATCTTCCTTTTGCAGGGCAGTTCGGCACCGAATCCAGCTTGACCCGCGACACAATCGCACTGGGAACCGCTATCAGGCCTTGGAAGCGGAAGATGCCCATAAATCCCTGGAACATTCCGGTGGTTACGAGGTAGCGCTTGCCTGCAATGTATCTTATGGCTGTTCCACAGCAGTCCTCCTTGAGGCGGGGGTCGTTTGGATAGCGGAACGGATCTATGGTTTGCGCATACCACCGCCATTGAGAGCCGGGCTTGGTTTTGCTCCAGTCTAGTTTGTAGTGATTTTCATTGGTGAAGACATCCGCCGCCTGCGTTCTTGGATCGACATCCGCTCCATCGACGAACTCAAGGCCTAAAAGCTCCCAAAGCAGTTTGCCTTTAGGGCCGAAAGCCCGCAGAACGGTTCCTCCGCCCGGCTGGTTGCAGGCAACGTACAGGTTGCCTTGGGAATCCACACCAACGCCCTGCGGACCGCAGAACCGCAGTGGGCCAACCAGGCCGGGCATTTTTCCTCCGTAAACCCCGCGGTACTCCCCGAAGCGGCGAACCAGCTTGGGGGCAGTGTATATGTTGCCGTACACCAGTATCTGCTGAGAGGGACCGTTGTCTGCAACCAGGAGGGTACCGCTTTTGCGATCCACGCACAGATCGGTGGGGACGGCGTCGGATGGAAGCGGCACATCCTGCGGCAGTATCTGCCCCGCGGTAGAAAAGCGCACAACCCTATACCGCGGTTTGCCGGCTGTTTCCACAGCGGCCCAAAGGCCGCCTTTCCCATCAAGACACAGCTTTGTTGGTTTGCCCCGGACCTGCCAATTTCGAATAGGTTCCATTGTCTCCGCGTTGTAAACGCGTATCACTCCTGCGTAAGTGTCGCTTATGTAAAGGTGCTGTTCGTCAGCGGCCAAGCCGCGGATTTGGGCGTCGGTTTTGGTGTCCACCTGATGGAGGACGACCATATCTTTGAAGCGCCCTCCGCCTCCCGGAAATGGTGCGTGAGTTCCGTCTTTGTTCCTGCGAGATACGCCGGTCCAGTCAAATCCGGCCGGAGGATACTGCTCGCCTTTCAGATGGCCACCTTCGTTGCCCTGAAGGTGGGCTATGAAGAGGTACTTGCTGTTGGATGTAACTGCAAAGCCGCCCAGGGTGCCCCAGCCGTGCGTATCCTTGCATTCGCCAACGACGTCGCCGTTTCTATATATGCCGAACTCACGGCCGGCTTCATCCCAAACACTGGCCGTGTAAATTGTGCCGTTTGGCTCCACATGAATATCTTCAACAAAATTCTGAACCCATTTCCTGCCGCCGCCGAAGCTGTTGCCTACCCAGGTGGTTGCGTAGTTGAGTTTTTGTGGATATGCTGATTGGGCTGAAAGAGCCAGCGCGGATAGAAGCATTAGTGCGAAGCGGTTCATTTTCCTCTCCTTTCCAGCGCCAATTTGATGGTCGAGAAAAACTCCTCGCGCATGGCGTCAAAATCAACGCGTACCGCATCGAGGAAGTGATATGGGCCGGAATCAACCTTTTCAAATCGCCAGAATTCGGGAACACGCATCTTTTGGGTCTCCAGCCAGCTTTGCGGTTTAAAGAAGAGGAACAAACCGGCGCCGTCGCCGAAGCCGTCATCCCTTCCTCCGCTGGCTCTGCGGTTTTGGTATTCCTGCGCCACGCGGCGCATTTCGCGCGTGATTGGTGTGTCGGGAAGAGGGTCAAAACGCTCCGGCGGCACCACCGAAGGACGAGGGGACTGCGGCCACCAAAGTGGACTGGCACCAAAGTTCACCAGGCGACAGCGCGTGGTTACAATGTAATTAGCCCACTTATCCTGCCCGTTGTAGCCGTCGAGGTCTGTCATCATAACAATCATTTTGGAGGCAATGGATGGATCTTTCAGGTACGCACTGGCAACGGTGTTGAGCGGTCCTCCGACGAAAACTACCAACGGCTTCTTTGGTGATGCTTTTCGCGCCTCCTGCACGATGAGATCAGCGCCCGGGCACTCGATGGGTTTGGTATCCTCAATTCTGCCGCTCGGCGGCTTTTCGAAAACGCGGTCGGCGCCAAGCACCGGATCCGGTATCTTCGTCCATCCAGAGCGGCGTGCCAGAGCGATGTTTTCGTTGAAATCCTTTAATCCCTGCTCGATTTTGTACAGGCGCCCTCGATCCCACAGATCCTTGGTTATGATGAGGCCCCTGAGATTGGCTTGGCCCAGGTGTGCTTTTGCGAAGAGGTACTCGTCGTCAAGCACATCGCGCAGCCAGTCGTTGTCGTAGATTATCGGGCAGTTGCGGGGCAGGTGCTGAAGCTCTTTCAATGTGAGGGGGGCACTGTGTAAAGCTGTGGAAATCACTGCAAGCGTACTCAGCAAAGCAATTTTGACGTCCATAAACAACCTCTTCAGACCAAAATGTTGACAAGGGCTGTTGGAATTCCGCTTGGAGATGGCGGTGTGTTCTTGCAGAACTTGGCATTCCCATTCTGCTGAACAGCAACATCTACGGCCTCTTCAAAAAATTCGACCCACCAAAACTTGAAAAGGTTTCAGCTTAAGCACCAAGCGTCCGCTTTCCTTTTGGGAAACCGCCTCCACAGTCTCTTCGTTTATGGGGTCTCGAAGCTGAATTAAATCTCGCTTTGGTGTCACGGCACCATCGAAGCTGATTTCAGTGCTTACAGCTTGGTCGCTCAGGGAGACAACAATCAACAGCGCTTGGGCTTTATGCCTGCGCACAGCTGTGAATATCCATGGGTTATCGGAATTCACCTCGCGGAGGAGCAGTTCGCCGCGGGTGATTTCGGGATACTCAGCTCGCAGTGCGAAGAGCCTGCGGTAGTATTCGTAAACCGCGGGGTCGTCATCCGGATTGGGGCCGTGGTCTGGATCGCCGGCGAATACCTCTGGGACAGCGCAGAGCGCGTGAATGGCATCCAAAGCCAAAAAGCGCCTGGTGTATCCGTTGAAATGGTAAAACCAAGAAGTATCGTGGTTACGAGCGAAGAACACGCGGTTGGCACCGCGTGGAAGCATATCGAAAACGTTTGCCATGTGGGCTTTGTAAGTGGCCGCGTTGGCCTCCCCGCGGTCCATCATTTCCAGCAGTTGCTGGGGTGCTTCGGTTTGGTTGTCGTGAACCAAATTAGACGCCGTGTAAAACACCGGCCCGAAAACCTCGCTTAGCAGGACTGCATCCCGCTTTATCCTGCGCATGGCTGAAATCATGCGGCGCATAAGCTCGGGCGCCGCAGTCCCGCTTCGGTAAGCCGGGTAAGGGATGTCGGGGAACCAATTTGCACCTTTGTAGCTTGCCGCATCCACCCTGTAGCCGTCAATATCGTACTCCTTCAGATCGTGCAGAACCAGATCCACCATATACTGCTGGTAATCTGAGCTGGCCCAATCGGTTGACATACTTTTCCAGGCCGGGTGGCGGGCGATTGTTCCGTCTTCGTTGCGGATAAAAAGCTCCGGGCGCTGTTGCACGATGGGAGATTTCTCGTTAAACCCGTGGATCACCATGTCGAACAGGACGCGCATGCCCAAACTGTGGGCTGTGCGCACCATTTCGCGGAGGTCATCTGCCGTTCCCAAAGACGGGTCAACCTGGAACTGGTCTATTGGTGAGTAACCGCCGATCCAGTGCGGCATCAAATAGATGGTGTTGAAGCCTATTTTGCGGTAGAAAGGCAGTTTTTGCGTTAGCTCTTTTAAGCCGCCTTTGAAGTACTTCGGATAGACCTCCAGTATAATCGCTTCTTTAACCCAACCGGGGGTGGACGGATCGAGCGGCATGGTTTCCGAGACCATTTGGCGGTAGCACCGCAAGGCCGCAGGCAGGCCGCCGGCAACCACATGAATCTGGTTCACATCCGATTCTATCGAGAACCCGGCAAGAAGTTTTGACAAACAAACAGTGACTGATTGAACGTCAAAACTTCTTGGTGGCATTCTGTAAAACCGGTGATTGGCAAAGGCGAATGTGATGAGGCTTCCGTTGCCGTGAATGGATGGGGTATAGTTTACCTCCCCGCGAGTATCCATCCAGGCGGCCAGCACAAGCCCTGTGCGCGTGTTGGAAACCGCCAAAACGCCGAAACCGCCATCCGGAGC
>JBMFPP010000153.1:0-6467 GCA_049969055.1 Armatimonadota bacterium
ATATGTTTCTGGCAACCGCCAAAAGCACCGCTACCACTATCAAATTGGACGCCGGGCCCGCGAAGCTGACCTTCACATCGTCCCAGCGGGGATTTTTAAACCTCCACGGATCTACCGGCACAGGTTTGCCCCAACCCATCCCGGCAATGAGAATGAGCGTGGTGCCGACCGGATCGAAGTGTGCCAGTGGATTCAACGAAAGCCGTCCGAGCCTTTTGGCCGTGTCGTCCCCGCTCTTGAACGCGGCATAGGCGTGTGCAAACTCGTGCACCGTGATAGCTACCACAATGCCCAAAGCCCACGTTAGCAGATCGAAAAAGGTTGCTTGTCCGTACAGCCACCTAATCAGCAATTGACACCTCGACCTCGCTCAGCCTCCTAAGCACATACTCCATCTCTTCCTTCTTGCCTTTTAAGCGCCCTTCCAATTTCTGGTGCAGAGCATCCCTCAACGCGGCCCCCAATGCTGGCCCGGGCTTGTACCCCATGTTCACAAAGTCTCCCCCGGTCACTTGGAGTTTCACATGTCGAAGATTCTGTAAGTAATGGGAAAGCACCTCCTTGAACTCTGGCTCGGGGCGGAGGGCCGCGGCGAACACCAAAGCCTCAACTGGAGCGTCGGAAAGCGCTTCATAAAGCTGTGAATTGCTGAGGCCTTTTCCCACAGAAGAAGCTATCTGCGGGGCCAATGCAAGGATCTGCTTCACCAGCGCGGCGCGCATTGGCGGGAGCCGAAGCCTCTCGGAGCAAAGCCTTTCCGCTGTATCCGGCTCCACCAAGCGGAGCATCGCGGCTGTGAAAAGCATCTCGCGGTCCAACTTATCACGCTGTTGAAGCGATGCATACCAGGCCGAAGCTCCCTCAACACCAAGCAGAAACGGCTCATCAGCCTGCATGCTCGGGTGCACGGCTTTCAGAACGCCGAGGGCATCCAACCGCAACAATACTTCCACAGGGGAGGGTTCGGCCATGCAAAGCAGTAGCTCGCGCCGCAGTCTGTCTGGAGTAAGGCGGTTTAACACCCCGCTTTGAACGGCCTCGAGCGCTAAGCTTTCGGTGTGGTCGTCCATATGGAACCCCAAACGAACCTCGAAACGCGCCGCGCGGATGATGCGCGTTGGGTCCTCCACGAAGCTCAGGTTGTGCATAACCCGAATAGTTCGCGAAGATAGATCCCTGCGCCCATTGAACGGGTCCAAAAGCTCGCCGAACCGTGTGAAGCCGATGCGGACCGCCATGGCATTTATGGTGAAATCGCGCCTGCGCAGATCGTCCTCGATAGAAGAATGCTCAACCTCCGGCAGAGCTCCTGGGTGTGCATAGCTCTCGGTGCGGGCAGTGGCCAAATCTACTTTGGTCCCATCCGGCATTTTCAGCTTGGCGGTGCCGAAACGCTCGTGAACCTTTACTTCCGCGCCAAGCATTTCCGACAGTTTATGGGACAGGTTGATGGCATCGCCCTCCACAACGATATCGAGATCCAGGTTCGGCCGGCCGAGCAGAAGGTCGCGCACGATACCGCCGACCAAGTAAGCCGGCATGCCTGCATCCTCGGCCACAGCCCCCAATTTCTGTAACAGCCATCTAATGCTTTCCGGAAGGCGGGTTTCCAAAATCGGGGTTACGTTTACCGGCTCCTGCGCGTAGCGCTGTCCGTGCAGTGCGCGAAGCAGGTCGCTCCGAGTCACCACCCCGACCAAGACACCGTTGTCCAGAATCGGGATTCGCCCCACGCTGCAGTGAATCATGAGGCGTTCCAACTCGGTGAGTGGGGTATTAGGAGCGGCGCAGACGACATCTCGCGACATAAAACCCTTCACCGGCGCGTGCGTGAGGTTGTGGTGCCGAGCCTTATCTGCATCCTTGCGGGTGATAATTCCGACCACTTTTTCGCCTTCCACCACACACAAGCCGCTGTGGCCGTAGCGGTGCATAAGCCTCACAGCATCATCAATTGTGGCGTTGGGCGCCACCGTTCTGGGCGGCCGCGACATTATCTCTGCGGCAATTGGCTCAGGCTTCGCACATTTCTCAATAGCTTCCAGCAGGGACTGCTCCACACTGCGGAGGCTTCTACCTTTGACTTGGGCAGATGCTGCACGGCTGTGCCCGCCTCCGCCAAGGCATTGGACTACTTCGGCGACGTTCAATCGGTCTGTGGTGCTTCGAGCAACCACATAAACGCACCCCTCCATTTCGGCCAGAACAAACACAGCAGAGGTGCTCTCCAACTCGCGGAGCCGATGCGCCATCAAGGCCAGCTCGCTTATATAAGCCCTCCTCTTTGCCGAGGTTATGGTGACAGTCAACCCTCCGATCTCCAGCGTTCTGCTGGCCAACACAAGCTCGTTCAGAAGATTTCTTTGTTCTTCGGAAAGAGCGCGGTGTATAAACTCAGCCACAACATCCAGATTGGCTCCAACCTCCAACAGCCACGCCGCACACCGCAGGTCCGATGGAGTTGTGTTGTGGAAGGTGAGGCTTCCTGTATCTTCGTAGATTCCCAACGCGAAGAGGGTGGCCTCAAACGGCACCAATGAGATCTTCTTCGACATTATTTCCTCGCAGAGGATCGTGACGGTTGCCCCGAACTCTTTGCTAACGAGGCGTGTGTGTGGAATGTCGCACTCCTCTGTTGTGTGGTGGTTGTAGATGATAACGTCGAGCTTAGGGTTGGAGAAAACCCGTTCAACATCGCCCAGGCGGAAGCGGGATTGGGTGTCAACCACGATAAGGCGTGTTACTCGTTCTAGGTCGATCTGCTTGGTTGAACGGATATCCAGCAGATCTGCATGGAGCGCCAAGAATTCGCGCACGTTGCGGTCCGCCGCACCCGGAAGCACAATCTGAGCTCCCGGGTGCAGCTTGCTCGCGGCTACCATCGAGGCAAGCCCGTCGAAATCGGTATTGGTGTGCGTGGTGATGATCTCCATACGGGAACTACCGACAAAAAGTTTTGACAAACAAGAACTGATTAAAGTCAAAACTTCTTAAAGAAGTTTTGACGAACAAACAGCGGTTGTTTCTGCCACCTAGTTCATCTCCTGGCCGCCGGTAACGCTGAGCGAAATGCCCGTGATATAGGATGCCTCATCCGAAGCCAAAAACACCGCGGCGCTGGCTACATCTTCCACCTTGCATTCTCTGCCCAAAGGCACTTTTTCGAGGTACTTCTGCCTAACCTGCTCCGGCGGGATTCCAAGTTTGCGGCTGTACTCCTTATCCAGCAGATCCCACATCGGTGTAGAGAACACGTTGCCTGGACATATGGCATTGGCGCGTACGTTGAACGGGGCCAGATCGAGCGCGATGGATTGGATTAGCCCGATACCGCCGAACTTAGACGCGCAGTACGCAGCCAGCCACAGACCACCTTTTTTGCCGCTTTTGGAATTTATCATTATTATGCTACCAGACCGCTGTTCCACCATGACCCTGGAGGCGGCCCTGGCGCACAAAAACGTGCCTTTAAGGTTGACGTCAATTATGGCGTCCCAAGTTTCCTCGGGAAATTCCATGATCGGATAAGCCTTGATAATTCCGGCACTGCAGATCATGGTATCGAGGCGCCCCCAAAGCTTCACAGCATATTCGACCATGGCATCCACTTGGTCAGCCTTGGTAACGTCCACGGTGAAAAAAGCCGCCTCTCCGCCGCACTGCCTCAGCTCAGCGGCAGTTTGCTCGGCGGTAACAGGATTGATATCGGCAACCAGGACTTTAGCGCCCTCCTGTATGAAGCGCTGAGCGATCCCTTTGCCTATGCCTTGTCCTGCACCTGTTATAATTGTAACGTTTCCCGGTAATCTGCCACTCATGGCCTAATCACCACCTTAAGAGCCTCACCGCGAAGGGCTGTTTCGTATCCCTCCAGAATCCGTTCCAACGGAAACTCGTGGGTAACAAAGCTCTTTGCCTGTATCTTCCCGCTTTCCAGCAGTGAAAGGGCCTGCATATACTGGTACGAATAAGAAGCAAACGCGCCGAAGACCCCAACTTCCTTGTAGTGCACAATGTTGCTGTTGAAGTTGATCACTGCCTTGTCTTTCGGAAGTCCCCCGAACAAGCTGATCCTTCCTTGTATAGAAACCATCTGAAGCGCCTGCTCTTGGGCAGACGGCACGGAGCAAGCGACGATAACAACGTTTGCGCCTTTGCCGCGGGTTTCCTGCATCACGCGCCCAACAAGGTCCTCCTCCGCTGAGTTCACAATAACGTCCGGCTGTACCCGCTCCGCAAGTTTCAAGCGCGGTTCGGAGATATCCGCGAGGATGACTTTTGTTGCGCCTTGCACCTTGGCCATGCTGACGTGCATGCATCCAATCGGCCCGGCACCGATCACGGCAACACTGTCTCCGGGGGAAATGTGCAGGTAAGACTGGCCGTTTATAACGCAGGAAAGCGGCTCCACCAAGCAGGCTTCCTCTGGCGGCAGTGCTTCAGAGACTTTGATGAGGTTGCCCTGCCTAACACCCTGCGCAGGCATCACCATGTATTCAGCAAACGCCCCGGGGTACTTGTAGCCGATTGCGCTTAGGTTCTGGCTTACGTCCGGGCACATATTCTGCTTGCCCTGCCGGCACCAATCGCACAACCCGCAGCCGATCTCGGTTACCACGATAACACGATCTCCCACCTCATAGCCCCGCACGCCCGGGCCGACCTCTGTTACTGTCGCCGAAACCTCGTGGCCTATAATGTGCGGTGGATTAACCGCATGATGGCCGTGCTGGTAAACCCGCAGATCTGTGCCGCATACGGCGCACGCATCAACCTTAAGCAGAACCTCTCCTTCCCCGCACTGCGGGGTGGACACTTCGCGAACCTCTATTTGACCCGGGCCTAAATAAACCGCCGCTTTCATAAAAGCCTCCTAATTACACTGCCACCGCCACAGGTTGGCCCCCGCGCGCCGCAGACTCGTTGGCGGCAAGCGTAACGGCCAACGTCTTTACGGCGTCGCTGTACGGTGAACGTATGGCAGAAGCATCTCCCGTTTTAACAGCGTTGATAAACACCTCGTTCTCGGTTTGGTAGGCGTTGTTCTGGCTGGTTATCTCGGTTCGGCGGCCCGGCTCTATCAGCCTTAGAGTGCCAGAAACCTCGGCGATCAGATCCGGGGTGATGACGTGCAGAGCAACGGTGTAGCCCATTTTCAGCAGGCACGTATTGTGGATGGTGCCGATGGCGCCGTTTGCAAACTTCACGTTAACACAGCCAACATCCGTAACGTTGAAGTTCTCAACATCTCCAAGCGCACGAGTTGCCATATAAGCGCTTACCTCAATGATATCGCCGATGAGATACCGCGCGATATCCACTATGTGGGTGGTCTGCTCCACAAACTGGCCGCCCGAGCCTTCCATGCGGCGCCACCAGGCCACACCCGGCATTCCTCCCATCCAGTAGCCTATGCACATACCCACGGTCTTGCCCTGCAGGGCTTCTTTGGCGATGTCTGTAGTCTGGTTGTAACGCCAGTTGTAAGCAACAGAGGAAATGACCCCAGATTCTTTTATAGCCGCTTCTATTTCCTTCGCTTTTTCAAGGCTCAGCGCTATGGGCTTTTCTATCATCAATGCGATGCCTTTTTGGGCCGCCAGTATCTCGGCGTCGGTATGAGCAAACGGTGGCACACAGATGTAAAGGGCGTCCAAAGATTCCTTTTCAAGCATTTCGTGATGAGAAGTGTACGCCTTGGCCCCGTACCGAGCTGCGGCTTTCTCCGCACGGGAAGCATCCACATCGCAGAAAGCCACCATCTGAACGTCGGAGATCTTCTCCAGAGCGCTCATATGCACTCCTGCGATCCCCCCAGCACCAACGAAACCAATCCTAACTGCCATTAAAACCTCCTTAGCTGTGCACAGTATCGACAACGCGCTTCCATTATAACTTCGCACTAAACGGGGCTGCAATCCATCTAACCGCAAACGAATTGACACGCGCCGAGGACGCGTTTATACTCTAGCTGCGGGCGCAGATCTCAGTCCGCAACCGGCAGGAGGGGCGTACATGCCGCGCGATGCACCCTTCGGAGCAGATGTAGGCCGCCTGGGACGCTTGGGTCTTTCCCGCATTGTGGAAAAAATGCGGGCCAAATTCGACCCGCGGTCTGGGTGTAGCGCGCTGTGCCGCGATGCGCTGGAATCAATAGCCGAAGGCATTCGAGCTTGCTTCTGCCTGCTCCTGCTTGACGAACCGCACGGTTTAACAACAAAAGCCTCGCTTGGCCTCGTGCCGCCGGAAGCCGCACAGTTGCTTATGAGCGATTTGTCTCCAGCACGGCAGGCACTGAGCTCCGGTGATCCGGTCCAAACAATCATTGAAACCACCGTAAACCACATCCGCTCGAAAATCCACTGCTTGATGGTCCCCGGCGTTTGGGAAGAAACACGTCTGGTTTTGGTGCTGGGCAAAGAGCACCCCTTCACACCTGGTGAGAGGCGCACGGCCGCTTCTGCGGC
>JBMFPP010000154.1:0-6449 GCA_049969055.1 Armatimonadota bacterium
GGGTGAGGGCGAGAATGCCAGCAGGCGAGTCTGATTCCCAATGTTCACATCCATGCCGGTTTTGATTCACTTCCCTCGAAACGTTCTCTTCTGTTTCTGAAAAGCTCCGCTGTTGGGCAGATCTGCGGTGCCGGCGTGCTAATTTGGTGAAGCGCGGCTTGCGGCAAGCTCTCGCGGCTGTTGGTCGCCGAGGCGCACACTGCAAGCCCAACCGAGCACTTTTCGGGTTTTTAGCCCGGGGAATAAGGGGGTGGATATGCCTCTTTTGTGTAAGCGTGTTTCGGTTCCGCGGCCGGCTTCGTCGCAGGCAGGGGAGCTTACGTCCGACGTCCGCGGGGTACAGCCTTTGCCTTTCGATATAGCGGCGGTTGCCAAGTTCTACCAAGAGGACCCCGATGTCTTTATTGCCGTTAACACCATAGCTTCGGCGGTGTGCGGGCGGGGTTTCGAGGTTGTTGGCGGGCTTTCGGAGGGTGAGGCGGATGCGGCGAAGAGCGAGGTGGAACAGCTTTCTCAGGAAGAGACGTTCATGGAGGTGCTTAAGCAGGTGGTTATAGACCTAAACCTGCTTGGCAACGGCTACTTGGAGGTGGCCAGAGACCGGCGCGACAAGCCCGCGGCGGTGTACTGGGTGCCCGCTACCCAAATGCAGAGGAAGCGGGATATGAGTGGCTATGTGCAGAGCGCTTCTGGAAGAACGGTGGAGTTCAACAACTATACTCCCGACCCGGGCCGGCGTGCGGAACTGCGCCGTGGAGGCCGCTGGCGCCAAGGTGCCAACGAGATACTGCACTTTCGCCTGCCCAATCCAAACAGCCGGTACTACGGACTGCCGCCGGCTTACACGGTGGCCAAGGATATTCTTTCCGATGCGGCGTGCAAAGATTCCAACATAGCCTTTCTGCAGAACGGGCTGTGTCCGGACTACGCGGTGCTGGTGAAGGGTGGAACTGTTTCTGAGGAGACGGTGAAGATGCTGAAGGAGTATCTGCGCGACGCGCATACAGGCCCTTCGAAGCACCACGGTTTTCTGCTTTTGGAGGCGGTTTCCGGACCTGGAGGCGAGCGAGTGGAGATCGAGCTTGTGCCCATTCAACGGCACGGAGACATGCAGTTTGTGAAGTACCGGCAAAGCAACATCGAAGCGAAGGTGCGCGCCTTCCGCGTGCCCATGAGCAAGGCTGGCATAAATCAGTACGGCCGCTTGGGCGAAGCATCGTCTTTGGGTGAGGACCATACGTTCAAATACCAGGTGATAGAACCCCAGCAGACCATGATAGAACACGCAATGACGCGGATGCTTCAGCGCGACATGGGGTACGAAGGCGCAGAGTTCAAGTTTCTGGAGCTTGATATTAAGGATGAAAGCGAAACGGCGAGAACCGCGGCGCTTTTAGCAGGCGGGGTGCCCATCCTCACGGTTAACGAAGCGAGGGCGATGATGGGTCTTCCCCCGGTTGAGGGTGGAGACAGACTGCCGGATCAACAGCGTGGAGGTGAAAGTGGAAGAGTTTGAGAGCGTTGTTCCGATTGCTAAGGTGAACGAAGCCAAGCGGATTGTTATGGGAGAGGTGCTTGTTCCGGGCGTTCGGGATGCGCACGGCGACACTGTATCGGCCGAGACGATCGAGAAGGCCGCCCATGCGTTTTTGGAGCGCGGCGGTTTAGTCGGCGAGATGCACCGCAGATTCGGCGGTGTTGGAAGTGTGGTTGAAAGCTTCATTGCCAGGGATGGTGATCCGCACTTCACTCCGGGCGCTTGGGTGCTGGCCGTGAAGTGCAACGAGGAGACCTGGCAGAAGGTGGTGGAGGGAAAGCTCACGGGCTTTTCCATAGGCGGTTATGCGCGGCGAAAGGAGGGCTAATGGCTGAGCTTGTGGATCTGGATGTCAGGGAGATCAGTTTGGTGGACTGCCCGGCAACGGGGCGACGGTTTCGCATACGCAAAAGGCGGCAGGAGGGCGAGCTGGGTCTGCGCTCTCTGTTGAAGCGGCTGGTTCCAAAAGTTGGCGACCGCGGCGGCGAGGCGGAGCCACGGACAGACGCCGAGCTGGTCGAAATCAGCAAGGCGGTGCAGGCGCTTGCGGAGGCGCTGGAAAAGGCTTTTGAGCGCATAGAGAAGCTTGAAAGCGGCGGACCGACCCGCCAAAGCGCCGTTGTGGAGCCCGCGGATGGTTTTAAACCAAGTATTTGGAAAGGAGTGCTGTGAGGTGACGAATCAGGAAGCTTTGGTGGCGAAAGCACTGCAAACGGCTGATTTGGGTTCGAGCCTGCTCAACGATGAGCAGGCTTCCGAGTTTGTAAGGCAGGTGTTTGCATCTACGCCAACACTGCGCGCATGCAGAACGGTGGTGATGCATTCTCGCAAAATGAACATAGACCGCTTAAACATCGGGCAGAGGCTTCTGCGCAAAAAGACTGAGGGTGCGGCTTTTGCAACTTACACCAAGCCGACCACGGAAACCGTGCAGTTGAGCGCTGTGGATCTTCAGCTTCCGTGGGAGGTGACCGAGGAGGCGATACGCTACGGCATCGAAGGAGAGCGCTTCGAGGATACACTGATCGAAATGATGACCGCGCAGGTGGGTGTGGATCTGTCGGATTTGGCGTGGAACGGCGATACAACCGATCCATCGGCAACAACCATAAACGATTCCGACGGTATAAGTGCAACAGAGCTGGGTCCTCTGACGGTTGCCAGTACGGCTGGGTATCCCAACGCCGGCACTTTGGTGTGCGGGACAGAGCGCATAAAATACGAAGGCAAAACGGCCACGAGCTTCAATATGGTTGAGCGCGGCGCAGACGGCACAACAGCAGCTCCTCACGCAAACGGGTCATCGGTTGATCTTGCAACTGACGGTCTTCTTACGGCCACCAACGGCTGGCTGAAGAAAGCCAACGCTTCTGGGAGGACGGTGGACGGTTCTACCATAAACGGCGGAGAGATAAGCAAGGACCATTTTGTTGCTGCGGTGAAGGCGATGCCCGCGAAATATCTGGACGGCGGCGCCGGCACCCGCTTTCGGTGGTTTTTCCACCCACTGCAGTATGCCAAGTGGCTGGACTATCTGGCGGCAAGGTCAACGGGCGGCGGCGATTCCGCCCTTGTTGGGTCGCCGCAACCTCCGGGTCCATTTGGCTATCCTGTGGTGCAGGATGCCACCATGCCGAAGGATGTGATTGTATTCACCGATCCGCGGAATTTGATTTTGGGGTTGGCGCGGGAGATTGCTGTGCGCAAAGATGTTTCCAGCAAGGATGTGATCTCCCGCGGTGTGCGCTACTACCAGATAGATCTCGCCGCGGATGTTCAGGTTGAGCTGGCGGACGCGGTAGTGAAGATCACTGGGTTGAGCGCAGCCTAGCACCGAATTGGGGGTCAGAATGAAGGTGATAAAGCGCAACTTCGGTGTTGGCGGCGCGCATCTGGAGTACGACTTGAAGAGTATCCTGGAGGAACTGCAGGGGCTTTTCAGCAATAATACGGGACACGACCACAGCGGACCGGATAAAGGCAAACCCATAGGCTATGAAGGTCTTGCGGACGGAAATCTGTTTGCACTGGAGTTCTACCGGCAGGATGTAAGCGCCGGCCAGAGCTACGTTCCGATGGAGATATCGCCTGGGGTTACGGAGGTTGTTATGCCGCGGGCGGGTTCCATTGTAGCCATGTCTTTGGCGTCAAGTGCGGCCCGCAGTTCTGGGTGGGTGTCTTTCAGCGTATTCAAGAACGGTTCTCTGGTTAACGGTGCCTGGGTCACGCTGGATACAACCGGAGATCAGTACAAATACTCAGTTTTTGGAAAGGGAACGAAGACCTTTGCCGCCGGAGACAGGCTGAGCGTGAGGATGAACAGCACGTCGGATTGGAGCCCGACCACAGCCGATGTATGCGTTGTGGTGTGGCTGAGCATATAGGAGGTGCCGGGTTGCCTAAGCTTATACGGATAGCGGATCTGCGGGTGCGCAGTGTGCAGGTGGATTTCGACAGCGAAGGGGGCATTGCCGATACAAGCGTTTTGGTGGAGGAGGTGCGCGACGACGGCAGTACAGACCGCTTGGTTAGAACGAGCGTGAAGCTTTCTAAAGCCCAGCTGGCCGTTCTGCGCCAGCTTGCCGTGGATTTGGCGGCAGAGCGGCGTGCGGCAGAGGGAGTATAGCAGGCGGCGCGGGAATTCAACTGGCCGGCGAACTGAGGGGGCCTGGATAAGCCTCAGCGGGGGCATCCAGGCCCCAAAAGCTTTTGTGGGGGTGTTTCAGCATGGCTTACTGCACTGCAGACGACGTAATGAAGCATCTGCGCGGGGTGGATATATCCGCGCTTGGAAACGCTTCAGAGCAGGAGGCGGCCGCGGCGGATGCGGCCCAGGCGGCATCTTTGTGGGTGGATGGCTTTACACGGCGCAGGTTTGAAGCGGTGACAGAGGCCTGGAGCTTTGACGGAAGCGGCACGGACACGCTGTTTGTTCCGGACCTGCTGGTGGTTGAGGAGTGGAGCATGGACGGCCTTTCGTGCGACACCGCGGAGCTGTTGCTGTGTCCCAGGACGCAACCGCACACCTGGCTGCGGTTAAAGTGCGGTGTTTTCAGCAGAGGAATTGGAAATGTGGTTTTAAAAGGCACTTGGGGGTACGGATACTCAGTTCCCAACGAGGTGGTGCGCTGTACGGCAATGCTTGCGGCGGCCGATCTTCTGGGTCGGACAGCGGCGGCGAGGGACAGGGGCACTTCGGCCACGGTGCAGGGGGCGCTTTCGGAGCATTACGAGAACGGCGCTTACAGCACGGCGATACAGCGTCTTCGGAGGGATGCTGTATCGGTGTTGGTACGGTTCAGAAGGCCGATATGGAGCTTTTAGCATGGGGATTCGCGCAAACATGCTGGTGGATGTTTACGAATACACGGATGAGTACGGCAACCCACTGCCGACAGCAGATCCGTTTGATCCGTACTCCAACTGGTGGACGCGGCGCCGCGCGGATGTGCCGTGCTACGGCGAAGCGATCTCGGGGCGCCTGCGTGATTTCATCTTCGGCGATCGGGAGGGGGAGTTTTGGCGGATGTTTTGGGAGCGCGGACTGCTTGAGGCGATCGGCCGTCCAGACCGCGAATTTGCGCGGAGGTGGCTTTTGCGGAAACTACCGAGCACAGCCGAGCCTTTCTCCAAATGCTGGTTGGTTGAGTTTGCTCCTTATGTGTATGATGCTCCGCTGGAGCACATTGAGGCGTACACTAGGGTTTTGGACCCCGAACCATGGAACAGGGATTGAGCAGTGGAAGGCCGCTCTGCAGGGAGTTTTGCCAAAACAACAACGACTGGCAGAACTTCTTTTCGGCGGTTTTGATTTGACGTGGAGGTGAAAATGGACGAGGCAGTGACCAGGCTGATTGGCAACGTTGGGTTTCCCATAGGCGCTTTTTTGATGCTTTACCGGCTTGTAACTGGTACGCTTGCCGAAAACACTCGGGCGGTGCAGGAGCTAAGGGCGGCGGTGACGGAGCTGAGGGCGGCGCTTGTGCAGGCGGCCGGAGGCAAAGTGCCGAAGCAAGACGCTTCGACAGATAAGTCGTTTTGGATGAAGGATGAACCGCCTGCCGTCGGTTAAGGTTCTGCGGCGGCGCCTGCTCAGGCATTTGACCGAGGTGGAGGAGCGGCTTTACAAGGCGCTTTCGGAGAGCTCTGGGGTTCCGGATGCGGCTTTGGCGCGGGAAATGAGGCAGTATGCCGCTTTGGTGCTTGATGTTATAAACAGCCCCGATGTGGATGATACAGCTCCGGGAGGCATAACCATTGAGCAGATTCGGCAGGCGTTTCGGGATTCTATTATGAGGGAAAGCGGCGGTGCAGTTCAAGCCGGTGAAAGCCTCGGGGTGAGATCGGCAGATGTATGGAAAACCTACAACGCGGAGTGATTCTGTTTACGAGCGTAACTTTTCAGAGTAAAAGGGGGGTGTTTGAGGAGCATACACCGAAACCGACAGAGGGGTGGATGTGGGGGTCACAAACGGGCCGGCCATCGCCCCTAACCTAGCTTCCAGTTTCGGGAGAGGGGGACTAGGTCCTCTTCTTCCTGCAGTGGGAGAAGAGGGTTGGGAGAAAAGGGCAAGCATTTGGGAGAAGACCTAGGGATGGGGCAGGCGAAAAGGAAAGGTCTGCTTCTCAATGGTTCCGACGCCGAACTTGAAAAGCTCTGAGGCTTTGGCTCTTGACCTTGCACGAATACTCTTGTAGAATGGCACTGCGGAGGCCTGTAACCCAGAAGGCCGGCGTTTTATTACTACGTAGCCCGTCGCCAGGTTGTGGAGGGAAGGAGCGGCGGTGCTTACGCTTATTTAAGGAGGTCAAGTGAAACATAGAACATCTGGTTTCACATTGATTGAGTTGCTGGTCGTGATCGCTATTATCGCCATTTTGGCGGCGATCCTCTTCCCAGTGTTCGCCCAGG
>JBMFPP010000155.1:0-6413 GCA_049969055.1 Armatimonadota bacterium
CGTGTCGCCGAAGTCGTACCGGTGCTCGCCCTTCGTTATGCTTGGGCACGCGGTCGGTTCCACGGCAATGATTTTAATCGGTTTGCCGTCGAGCTTGTCTTTTACGAACGGGAACGACAAGCCCGCGAAGTTGCTGCCGCCGCCAACGCATCCGATGATGACGTCGGGGTAGTCGCCGGCCATTTCCATTTGCTTGCGAGCTTCCTGGCCGACAATCGTTTGGTGAAGAAGGACATGGTTGAGAACGCTTCCCAGCGAATAGTGAGTGTCGGAGTTGGTGGCGGCAACCTCCACCGCCTCGCTGATGGCAATTCCCAGGCTTCCGGTGTGTTCCGGATCTTGGGCAAGCACCTGGCGTCCGGCGTTTGTGGTTTCGCTTGGGCTAGGTATAACTTCGGCACCCCACACGTGCATTAGAGACCGCCTGTACGGTTTTTGGTGGTAGCTGACTTTCACCATGTACACTAAGCAGTCCAACTCGAAGAATCGGCACGCCATAGCGAGGGCGGAGCCCCACTGCCCGGCGCCGGTTTCTGTGCAGATCCGCCTGATGCCTTCCTGCTTATTGTAGTAGGCCTGAGCTACCGCTGTATTGGGCTTGTGCGAGCCTGCGGGGCTAACGCTTTCGTTCTTGAAGTAGATGCGGGCCGGGGTGTCGAGTGCTTTTTCAAGGTTGTAAGCACGGTGCAGTGGGGTGGGGCGCCACAAGCGGTAAACGTCCAGCACCGGCTCGGGTATCGGAATCCAGCGCTCTGTGGATACCTCCTGAAGAATGAGGCCCATCGGAAAGAGCGGGGCGAGGTCGTCCGGAGTTATCGGCTGGTTTGTGGCAGGATGAAGCGGTGGAGGCGGAAGCGAGGGCAGATCTGCTGCTATGTTGTACCAAGCTTGAGGCAGTTCCTTCTCAGGAAGAAGATATTTTCTTGTTTCGACGCTCATACTAGCTCCCGGAAATTTGAGTGTGTTTGCGGCAAAAAGATTAAGACGGAAGCAGGTGTAGTGCGGCGTTGGGTCGCTCGCACATTCACCGCACGAGGGTGTGCTTGGACACCCCTCAGGCCGGCGCGCCGTCAAAGCGTCGGCCCTTTGAAGTTTCGATGTTTGCACAATAGTTCCTTCTTGGGTGGAAGACAGCGCTTCAGCACAGAGGAAAGGGGCCGTTTCTGAAAGAAGATAAAGGGTGAAACTTCAAGAACAGCGCTTTTGCAATTTGGAGGTAGTGTTGCCTGAGATTTTAACCGAAGCCGATGTGCTGGAACTCTTCGAAAAGTGCGGCGCTTTGCTTCAGGGTCACTTTAGGTTGGCGTCCGGTTTGCACAGCAATGTTTACTTTGAAAAGGCACAGGTTCTCCAGTATCCGCGCAATGTCGAGCGATTGTGTTCGGAGATAGCCAGGCGGTTTGCGGATGAGGGTGTTCAGGTTGTGATAGGTCCCACAACTCCGGGGGTTATAATAGCCTACGAAACGGCCAAGGCGCTGAAGTGCAGGGCTATATTCGCTGAGAAGGAGGGAAACCGCCGAGTTCTTCGCCGGGGGTTTACCATAGCTCCCGGAGAAAAGGTGCTTGTTGTGGATGATGTGCTGACAACCGGGGGATCTGTACGAGACGTTTTGGACCTAGTGGTGCTGAACCGCGGCGATGTTGTGGGGATAGGTGTTTTGGTAGATAGAAGCACGGGTGTGGACTTTGGTGTTCGCCTTGAGGCGCTGGCGAAGGTGTCGGCGCCCGCTTTTACGCCGGATCAGTGCCCTTTATGTAGAGACGGCATACCGTTGGTCAGGCCTGGGAGTTCGCAGTGATAAGACTTTTGCAAAAAAGAAGTTTTGGCTTTGAATTAACCTTTGTCGGTCTGTCAAAACTTCTTGTGGTGGTTTTGTGCTTTACCGCGGTTTTCCTGCTTTCTGGATGCTCCGGCAGGGAGGTGCGCGGCAGTGTCACAGTGCTTGCTCCGGATCTACCGGTTGGAACAACACTGCATATGGTTTTAGAGCCAACACCTCTGCAGTTTCGTCCGTATAAGCAGTCGGTTGTGGACGAGTCGCACACCGCCAGGTTCACTGATGTGGTTCCGGGGCTGTATAGGCTGGTGGTTTACGGTAGCGATGGTGCTCCAGAGCAGTTCAGCGTTATTCTGCCGGTTGCCCCCGGGGAAAACGTTGTGACTTACAAGCGCCAGATCCTGTAACCGCAGATGCAGCTGTTTTGGAGGCTGGTTTTACCGTCAAGAAGTTTTGGCATTCTGTTAGTCCTTGTTTGTCTGTCAAAACTTCTTGTGGGGTCGAGCGCTGTTGTGCCTTGCCGCGCCGCTTCCCTTAGACCAGCAGGTGTAGCTTTGGTGCACGAGATCGAGCGCAGGGCGTTTCGCTTTTTCCTTGACCACACGCATCCAAAGACCGGCTTGGTCCGCGACCGAGCGCGCAACTTCTCCGGCTTGGAAAACCGAAGTGTGGCAAGCGCAGCGGCCACTGGTTTTGGCCTAGCCGCTGTTCCCATTGGCGTGAAGCGCGGTTGGATAACCAGAAGCCAGGGCCAAAAGCGTGCACTGACGGCGCTTCGCTTTCTCCTTTTGCAAGCTCCAAACGAGCGTGGATTTTTCTACCACTTTATGGAGTGGGACACCGGCAGGCGGGTATGGAATTCGGAGGCATCCTCCATAGACAGCGCGCTTCTGTTCGGCGGCGCGCTGGCGGTTGGTGAATACTATGGTGGAGAGGTGCGACGGTTGGCATACTTGCTTTTGGAGCGGGCAGATTTCCGATGGATGCTGACCGACGATGGTGCAAAGCCCACCAGTTTGTTTCTCTGCCACGGGTGGACTCCGGAAGGAGGTTTCCTGCCGCATCGGTGGGATACTCACGCGGAGCAGTCTTTGCTTTACCTTCTTGCCATTGGAGCTGAGAGGCACCGCATTCCCGGGCAGTGTTGGGATGCGGTTCGGCGTCCAATAGGAAGCTATGCCGGCCTTTGGACCTTCTACGGAGGTCCGCTCTTCATACATCAGTTCAGCCATGCTTTCGTGGATTTTCGGGGGGTGCGGGATAGGAAAGGTTATGACTATTGGCAGGCTTCGGTTAATGCCTCGCTTATTAACCGCCGGTTTTGCATGGATCAATCCGGCAGGTACCGCGGCTATGGGCCTGATTCTTGGGGGTTGAGCGCGTCGGACTGTGTGGATGGATACCACGTGCACGGTGCACCGCCTGGTTGGGCCGGCCACGACGGTACGATATGCCCAGATGCGGCTTTGGCAAGCATGCCTTTCACGCCTAATTTGTGCGTGTCGCTTGCAAGGCATTTACTGCGGGTACACGGCGGCAAGCTGTGGGGCCGCTACGGCTTCTCCGATGCTTTCAGTGTTGATAGGAATTGGTGGGGGCGTGACGTTGTTGGCATAGATGTTGGGTGTATGCTGCTGATGATTGAAAACCGGAGGTCTGGGCTTGTGTGGAAGTTGTGCGGCAAAAGCCCCGTGCTGAAGCGCGGAATGAAATTGGCAGGCCTAAGGCGCGCAGTCTACAAGGGGTCCGGCAATGCCGATTAAGGCCGGCCCTTTTTGTGCCTCCGCTGGATTGGAAAAAGGACCGTTTATGCGAATCGACGAAGCCTGTCAGCTTCGGTTTTTCGATTTTGTTGACTTCTCTGTTTTCGGGGGGAATCCCTCCTCGTCGAGTTTGCCCGAGCGAATGCCTTCCATTATCTCCTTCAAGCGCGCGATGCGGTTCTTGGTGGGAGGGTGCGATTCGAACCAGGCCAGTATGGGAACGCGTTTATCGCCGTATTTTTCGCGAATCTTCTCCATCATGTTTACAGCGGATTCCATGGGGTAACCGGCTTTGTTCATCGCCGCGAGCCCACCGCGGTCGGCGTCGTATTCATCTTTGCGGCTGTAGTGCCCACCGAGGGCGCCGCTCCCTATCTGCGACCAGGTTCTAACAGCGCTGGAACCGCCGCCCAATATGGCGGCCACAATTGCACCTCCAATGGCACCGATGAGAGAGCCCTCCGCTTGGTGGCGCGAGTGCTTTCGCACGATGTGGGTAAGCTCGTGTCCAACTACAAATGCCAGTTTGGCTTCGGCATCGCTGTCTTCCTTGATGGAGTTCCACAAGCCGATCATCACGTATATGCGGCCGTCGGGCAGGGCAACCGCGTTGATCTCCTTATCCAGCTCCTTGTCTTTACCACCGAGGATTTTCGCAGATTTCACCTCTGCGCCCATAGCCGCCGAGATGCGCGACACGACGCGCTCGAGCGCCTGGTTAGCAATGCGTCCTTCTTCAGTGTCGCTGGTGATGACTCCGTAGCGCTTCTCTAGGAGCTGTCCCACATCCTGCGCCTGCGCCGGCGGTGCAAACACAGTAGCTCCGCACAACCACAAGCCAAGGAGGAAGGAAGATACTGTGAAAAGCCTCATGGCAGTAACCTCCGGCCAGAAGTTTTATCTTCAAGAAGTTCTGCCAAACCAACAGTGCTTGATTGAACAGCAGAACTTCTTGTCAATTAAGCCATTGTTTGTTTGGTAAAGCTTCTTGTAAGAAGCTCTCTGTTGTCATCGTATGCCCGTAATCTTTCGAATTCTGCTGTTGCCCGCGTCGCTTACGTAAAGTGCGCCGTCAGGCCCGATTGCCAAGCCTATGGGATATCTGAAGCGGGCGGATCTCCCGGGGCCGTCGGTGAAGCCGACATCGCCAGTGCCTGCGATGGTGGTAACGTTTCCATCCTTATCTATTTTTCGGATGCGGTGGTTGTATCGGTCGGCAACGTAAACGTTTCCGTTTTTGTCCACAACAATGCCGGAGGGCAGTGCAAACCTGGCCTCAAAGGCCTGGCCATCGCGAAAGCCCGGTTCCGGCGTGCCGGATGTTAATGCCGGAACTCCAGCAAAGAGAGAGACCGTTCCATCTTTGCTCAGCTTTCGGATGAGGTGGTTATCGCCGTCGGTTATAAGCAGATTTCCTTCCAGGTCAAAAGCCGCGGCTTGAGGGAAGGAGAATCTGGCATTTTGGGCGGGTCCGTTTCTGTATCCTGGGTCAGAGCCGGCTAAGGTGGTTACGGTGCCGTTGTAGTCCACGGAGCGTATGCGGTGGTTGTAGGTATCGATTACAACAATGTTTCCGTTTGGGGCAATCGTTACGTTGCGCGGGTTAAAGAACATGGCGCCTTCGCCGATGCCGTCTTTGTATCCGGATGCATCGCTTCCGGCGAGGGTCGACACGGTACCGTCCGGCGTTATAAGCCGGATTCTCTGGTTGAGGCGGTCGGCGACGATTATGTTGCCGGCATCGTCAACCGCTAGCCCGGTGGGAAGGTCAAACTCTGCAGTGCGGGCCAAGCCGTCCTTGTAGCCGATCGCGCCGGTTCCGGCCACGGTTGAGACAATACCGTCGGTGGAAAGCTTTCGGATTTTGTTGTTGCCGGCATCCGCGATGTAGAGGTTGCCGTCGGAATCGAAGGCGATGGCTTCCGGTGCGCGAAGCCTTGCCTGGTGAGCCGGGCCATCAGTGTCTCCTTGCGACGGGACGCCGGCGAGGGTGCTGACCGTGCCGTCCGAAGTGATTCGGCGGATGGTATCGTTTCCGGAGTCCGCCACGTATATAACTCCGTTGGCGAATTCAATGCCGTTTGGGGTGTAAAAGCTTGCCTCAGCTCCAGGACCGTCTGCGGAGCCGATCTTTCCGTTTCCTGCGACGGTAGTTACAGAGCCGTCTTTCTCAACGCGCCTTATGCGGTTGTTGTAGTAATCGGCCACATAGAGAACCCCATCCACTCCAATTGATATGCTGGCGGGGCCGTCGAAGCGGGCGGTGTCGGCCGGTCCATCTTCGTAACCGCCGAGCGGATTTCCCTCTTCATCAACTTCAGGGTTGCCGGACAATGTGAACACATCGCCTTTAGGGGAGACAGCGCGTATAAGGTGGTTGTAGAAGTCCGCAACATACACCGTGCCGTTTTTATCCACGGCGACTCCGGATGGACCATTGAATCTAGCTTCCATTGCTGGGCCGTCGGCAAAGCCGGCAATGCCTGAGCCGGCCAGGGTGGAAACCGTGCCATCCGGGGCCACTTTTCGGATGCGGTTGGCATCGAAGTCGGCAACGTATACGTTTCCGTTCGCGTCAACATCTATGCCGGTTGGAAATGCAAAGCGGGCTTTGGTGGGAGGGCCGTCTAACACATCCGGCAGGAAGTAGCCATCGCGCTGTTCTGGGGCTCCGGCCAGCGTGGAGACCATTCCATCTGGGGTGATCTTTCGTATCCGCCGGTTGAAGCTGTCGGCCACATAGATTACTCCGGATTTGTCCACGGCAATTCCGTACGGGCTGTTGAATTGAGCCTGCTTAGCGGGTCCATCCTTGTATCCAGGGAGGCCGGTGCCTGCAACCGTTGTTGTGGTGCCGTCCGGCTGAATGC
>JBMFPP010000156.1:0-6365 GCA_049969055.1 Armatimonadota bacterium
TCACCGATTACCACCGGCGATTTTGAGTGCGAGATGCGCGTAGTGCTTCGCAGGAGCACAGGGATATCGAACTGCTCGCTGATTTCGAAGGCGGCGGCGGCCATTTCATATGCTTCAGCGCTGTCTGCGGGCTCCAGCATGGGGACTTTGGCTGCCTTGGCGTAGTTGCGGCTGTCCTGCTCGTTCTGGGAACTGTGCATGCCGGGGTCATCTGCAACCACAACAACCAACCCGCCGTTTACTCCTGTGTAAGCCGCCGTAAAAAGGGGGTCTGCGGCCACATTCAGCCCAACGTGTTTCATAGTCACCAGCGCTCTGGCCCCAGCGAAAGCGGCTCCAAGAGCCACTTCGAGGGCCACCTTTTCGTTGGGCGACCATTGGGCTTTCACCCCAGGCCATTGAACGATTGTTTCCAATATCTCGGTACTAGGCGTTCCTGGATAGCCGGCGGCAACAAGCACTCCGGCTTCGTAACAGCCGCGGGCGATTGCCTCGTTTCCAGATAACAACAAGCGCACCTTACCGCATACCTGCCTTTAAAAAGTTTGGTCAAAAACATACGGCAGCCAATTTTTGACTGCCGTATGCAGTACAGCTGGCAGACCCACCTCTCTGCGCGCATCAATTATACCGTTGATGCGCAGAGTATGTCTAGCCGATGTTAGTATTGAAAGCCCTGTGGGTGAGGTTAAAGCTGCGCAGGGCTTTTTAAGGTTCCGCCAAAGAACCGATGGATGCCAGGAAATGCTTGCCGATCCACGGCCCTTCTCCCAAACGCTGGCCTTCATCCCCGGCTCTTCTCCAACTGCGGGAGGAAGGGAGCATCAGGTTTCCCTCTCCAGAAGCTGGGAGAGGGATTGAGGGTGAGGGGCGGTTTGGCGCAAGGCGCAGACATTATTTCCATCTGCTGGTTAAGTACCTCCTTCTGTTTGAAAAGCCCTGAAGAATTGGGGGGATAGTGAGGGTTGACAAAATTTCAATTTTGCAATAATTAATATTTAACTTTTGGTTTCGATAGGCCCCCGAAAAGAGGGATTGGAATGGCGAATACCAGTATTCCCGGTTACACTTACGGATCAGAGCAGACAGCTCGCTCTCCGCTGAGCTTGAAAGACTTGGAGGATTTGAAGAAGGCGGTGCTCTTCAGCCCGGAGGACGAGAGATACCTGCGCATGGCAGGCGAAGTACTGGCGGACCAGATTGAGGACGTCCTCGACGTTTGGTACGGTTTCGTTGCTTCACATCCGCATTTGGTTTACTATTTCACCGATGGAAGGGGCAACGTAAGCAGTGAATATCTTGCCGCTGTTCGCAAGCGGTTCGGCCAGTGGATCGTTGATACTTGCAACCGACCTTACGACCAAGCGTGGTTGGATTACGCCTACGAAATCGGTTTGCGCCACCACCGCACCAAGAAAAATCAAACTGACGGGGTTCAATCTGTGCCCATAGTCAACCACCGCTATCTGGTTGCTTTTATCTACCCGATTACGGCGACGATAAAGCCCTTCCTTGCCAAGAAGGGGCACAGCGCTGAAGAGGTAGAGAAAATGCACCAGGCTTGGTTCAAATCAGTGGTGATTCAGGTGGCACTGTGGAGTGCCCCCTACGTAAAGGACGGCGATTTTTAACAGATACAGTTTCCCCAATGCGGCTGGGGTGTATTTGTACACTCCGGCTGCATTTTTTAGTTTGGAGCGTTTTTCGGGTTGGATGCAGAGAATCCGCATTGGATACGGGATCCTCTTGCCGAACCGTCCTTTGCCGCTTTTTGAAAGCGAACCAGCCGGTTTTGACCAGCTGGTTTGAATTTGTATTTTCTGGCAGGTCGCTTTTGCGGGCTTGACTATTGGTGTTGATGGCTGTTATACTAAACTCGACTAATATATAATTCAAAGTCAGGAATGTTAAAGTGTTTTCAACGAAGGAAGACTATGGGCTTCGTGCGGCATTGGACCTGGCTATGTATGCGTCTGCCGGTCCTGTGCAAACCCATGAGATATCCAAGCGGCAGGGTATACCCGAGGCTTACCTGAACCAAATTCTCGTGGCCCTGCGTCGCGCCGGCATAATACGGAGTGTAAGAGGAGCCTCTGGAGGATATGCGCTGGCCAAGCCCCCGGGCGCGATCACTGCCGGGGACGTGGTCCGCGCGCTCCGCGGAGAGATCTTCTCTGTTCCTGCGTCGGCGGATACACAACAGCCGTCTGCCGTGGGCCAGCTGTGGGCTTCGGTGCGGGAGGCTGTTGAGAAGCTGTTGGACTCCGTAACTCTGAGCGACCTTCTTGAGAGGCAGTATCAGATCGACCAGAGTTTGAGCTACATGGCGCATATTTAAAGAGCGCATCCGAGTATTAGCAGGCGCCGGCCGTTTGGATTGGCGATGGGAAAGAGTTGTGTTTGTTTAGGGCACTTGTTTTGTGCCTACGTTCGGTGCGGAGGAGATGAGTTATGAAAATTGCAGATAACATAGCCCAACTTATAGGCAACACGCCCTTGGTTCGGCTGAAAAAGGTGACTCAGGGTTGCGTGGCCACTGTTGTGGCCAAGCTGGAGTCTTTCAATCCGGCCGGTTCGGTGAAAGACCGCATTGCATATTCCATGATAGAAGCGGCGGAAAAGGAAGGGAAAATAGGGCCGGACACTATAATAGTAGAACCCACCAGCGGCAACACCGGAATAGGTTTGGCCATGGTGTGCGCCGCCAAAGGGTACAAACTTGTGCTGACCATGCCGGAGAGCATGAGCATTGAGCGGAGGAGTCTTCTGCGCGCTTTTGGTGCCGAGTTAATTCTTACGCCGGCTTCGGAAGGAATGCCCGGTGCTGTGCGCAAGGCCGAAGAGCTTTGTGCTTCGGATTCGCGATATTTTATGCCACAGCAGTTTAAGAACCCCGCAAATCCGGAGATACACCGCTTGACCACAGGCCCGGAGATATGGCGGGATACGGACGGCCAGGTTGACATTTTGGTCAGCGGGGTTGGTACCGGGGGCACTATAACCGGAGTTTCAGAGTATATAAAGCCGAGAAAGCCCTCGTTCCAAGCCATTGCGGTGGAGCCGGCGGCATCTCCGGTTTTATCGGGCGGTCAGCGCGGCCCGCATCCGATTCAAGGGATTGGAGCGGGGTTTAAGCCGGATGTACTGCGCCTGGAGCTTGTTGACGAGATATTCCGTGTTGAAAACGAGGACGCCATAAACATGACGCGCCGCTTGGTGAGGGAAGAAGGAATCCTGTGCGGGATTTCGTCTGGTGCGGCGGCGCATGCGGCTGTCGAGGTGGCGAAGCGGCCGTCGAACTCCGGCAAGCTTATCGTGGTAGTACTGCCGGATACAGGTGAGAGATATCTTTCCACGCCAACCTTCCAAGAGCTCGCCGTGTGAGCAGTGTGTGGAGGGGGAAGTCGGGCGTTTTGGCCTTGATAGGCAGGCGAAGCGTTTTTCGGAGGAGCGCAGATGTCTGTTGTGGTTAGGATACCTGCGCCTCTGCGTAAGCTCGTGCGGGATGCAGATGAAGTACGCGTAGAGGCTTCCACTTTGGGTGAGCTGATCGGCAAATTGGACGGAGAGTATCCTGGATTTGCGGAGCGCATATTGGATGAAAGCGGTCAGATTCACCGGTTTGTCAACATATACATAAACGATGATGATGTTCGGCTTCTCGGTGGGTGCAGTGCTCAACTTCGCGATGGAGATGAGGTGTCTATTGTTCCGGCTATAGCAGGCGGGAAACTCTGCCGGTAGGCAGCGGGGGACAGTTGAGCACCAAAGGCGCACAGTTTGGTTTCTGTCGGTTTTGGCCGGCGAGTCTGGGAGGAAAAACCTGCGCAGTTGGAGAACTGAAAATTAACAATGGTGCAACTTGCGGCACCTTTGTTTAGAGGAGCGGTTTATGAAAAGGCGGGCTTTTACTCTGATTGAGCTGCTGGTGGTGATTGCCATAATCGCCATTCTTGCGGCCATTCTCTTCCCGGTGTTTGCAAAGGCCAGGGAGAAGGCACGGCAGTCGGCTTGTTTGTCCAATGTCAAGCAGATGGCGTTTGCTGTGCACAGCTATATGAACGACTGGGATAACTCCTATCCGTCTTCTGCTAGATATCCAACTCCGGATCCCAAATGGGACAATGTGTACGGTTACGGCTTCTGGATGTGGCTTATACAGCCGTACCTGAAGACCTACGATGTTTTCCGCTGTCCCAGTGCCCCGCACAACAAACCGGTATGGTTGCCGGAGAACAGCCCCTACCCTGTGGCCAATTACGGATACAACGAGTACATTGTCTACTGCATCGACCGCGAGTTCAACATAGAAAGCAATATTCCTCTGCCGACGCAAACTGCTTTGATTGCTGACTGCTTTAACGCGGCTTTGTTCCACGATTGGGGCGAAAACGAAGACGACAACACCAACTGGACGAAAGCCCCGGATAGGAAGCGTCTTCCCAGCGGGATTTTGAGGATAAAATACGCCAACGGCAACGGTGGGGTTCCGGGCGGCACGCTTAAATCGCGGCATGAGGGAAGCAACATTGTTTACTGCGATGCCCACGCGGCCTTTATGCCTGTTGGCCGCTTCGACGCGGTAAACTGGACCGGAGAGCCGACACAGCGGATGGAGCGTCCGATAATCCACCCGCTTGCCAAACCAATGCCTTGAGGGAGCGGTACAGAAGCTGTTTTTGCTTGCACAGTCTGGGCGGCATTCAGCAGTTGTGCAGGCCGTGCTTTTTGAGGATTCACTGCGTTTGGAAGCAGTGAAATTGGCGGAGTTTCAATGCTTGGCATCGGTTACTCCACCCAGGCGTGAAGCATTACCGGAGCGCCGGCAACAGCGTCGATCCCTTTTGTGCGAACTTTGTAGTTTGGGTTTATACTGCGCAAATACTCTGTGATTTCCTGGGCGTGTTCGGGCTTGTGATAGGTGGTTATCGATATTTTCGGGCTCCAGCGCTCAATGGTTCTTCTGGCGCCTCGGAGCATTTCCATCTCGTATCCTTCGAGGTCGGCTTTGATGTAGGTGATTTTGTCGAATAAATCGTCTACCCTGGCCACCTGTACGCAGTGACCGCTGGTATCCAACCTCGACGCGATGCCTTGGTCAGAAAGAAAGGCTGTTCCCGGCTCACTGCCGAGAGCTAACTCAAGGACCTCGGTGTTTGGATAATACTGCAGTGTAAGCCTGAGGGCGTTTGCGAATGCGGGGTGGGGTTCCACAGCGTAGACGCGTCTGCACCTTGGTGCAACAGACAGCGAGAACAACCCCTCTGATGCACCGCAGTCCAGCACTACATCCTCCGGGGTTACCCGTGCTCCTTCGGCCTCGTAGTAGTGCCAATCATCTGGGTACATGGTTTCGCATATAACCTGGCACAGCGGTCTCGGTGGAAACCGATGTGCGAAGGACTTGCTGCCGGCCGTTGATTGGCAAGACAGCCTTTTTGGATAGTACAGATCGGTCGGGATATTTTTGAGGCCGACAAGCCAGAAATCCCCACCGTCTTCGATTTTGGTTATCAAGCGCCTGGCCCTGCTTACACAGGTTCTGCTTACGATCTTGGCAAGCAGGTCTGCAAGGCCAACGTTGTTTCTTTTTCCGCGCAACCAGTGCCAAACGATTGCTAGTCTGCAGTTCACTTGGGGAGTGCGCGCTGCATTGTTTGCTCCAGGAGGCCCAACTCACCGTTTTTCAGCACCGATTCGATGAGGTTTGCTGCGGAGTTCTCCTGGATGTAGATAAGAAGCGAAACAATGAGGATGCTGACCAATAACTGGGCCAGTATCCAAGGCCATGCCCTAGATAAAGTGCGCAAGAATATGCGTCCGAAGCCCGGATGCCCTGCTTTCCTATTGGCCGCAATGGATGTAATGGCCGCTACTGCCAGCATTAGGATAGGAACTCCATAGCTCCAGCGGATGTAAGGCTCCGGTGTTACCGGCGCGTTGGCTAAGGATGGTAGGCTTTGCCAAACCCTGCTGATCGTTACAGCCGCAACGATGGTTAGCGCGTCCACCGGCAGGGTTGCGGTAGCGGTTACTGTTAAATTCAGTGCTTCTGCGTGACGCCCATTGCTCGGCAGGAAAGAGGCGGCAATGGATGCCAACAGCCCCACAGCGAAGCAGATTCCCAGAGCCGAGATAATCACAGCCAGCCAATACCACAGCATGCTTGCTTTGAGGTGGGGCTCCAGCCATCCTGGTTGTGTAGAGTTGTAGCTGGTGGTAAAGCCGCGCTGTTGAGCGGCGGTTTCGATCTCCCTGCGGACCAAATCCGCTTCCTTGGAGCGGCCAACTTCTCGAAGTGCGGTATCCAGTGTTTTGCCGTTCAGCACCCAAGCGGTTTCTTGGATGACTGCTCCGTTATGCAC
>JBMFPP010000157.1:0-6338 GCA_049969055.1 Armatimonadota bacterium
GTATCGACCTGCCGGCGTGTCCACTGCTCAACGGCTCCGATTGAGACGGCACGCTGTCGTGCCGAGGCCAGGTCGCGACAGCGTGCCTTGGTCTCGAGATTCCTTTAAGTCAGGGCGGTTGAATGTTACAAACTCCAGCCCTTCCGGTAGTCGTGGTTGATGTACCGATCGGCCTCGGGGCAGTTTACGGCTTTCATTCGCTTGGGGTCGTATGTGATCTTCTGGCCCACACGGAAGGCAACGTTGCCCAGCAGGATCGCCTCTGTCATAGGCCCGGCGTAATCGAAGTTACTGCCTGTTGGACTTCCGGTTTTGCACGCACGGATCCACTCTTGATAGTGGTTGTCAACCCGCGGTAGATACGGCTCCGGAAGCTTCACATCGGCAAACTTGGATTCCGGCAGGAGTTTAGGCGGACCGCCGTGCTCCACCAATATCTTCCCTTTTTCACCGATGAACAGCGAACCATTGGAACCTTTAGGTAACTTTACGCCTTCGAACAGTTCTTCGGGTGGCATTTTACCGCCGTCGTACCAGGTCAGCTTAACTGGAGGCATGTCTCCGCGCCGCGGGAATTCGTAGCGCACGATCATCCACAGAGGCCCGCTTTCCGGCAGGAGCGGTTCTCCCTCGGCTTCAACCGTGGTTGGATACTTCAACTTCAGCGCCCAGAATGCTCCATCCATCAGGTGGCAGGCCATGTCGCCGAGGGCGCCGGTGCCGAAGTCCCACCAGCCTCTCCAAACAAACGGCAGGTAAGCTGGATGGTAGGGCCGTTCGTGCGCGGGGCCAAGCCACAAATCCCAGTGCAGGGTTGGAGGCACCGGTGGGGTTTCCTTCGGACGCGTAAGCCCCTGCGGCCAGATCGGTCTGTCGGTCCAAACGTGCACTTCGGTAACCGGGCCTATTACGTTGGATTGGATCAGCTCCACAAGGCGAACATAAGAAGGATGCCCCTGCGTGCCCATCTGCGTGGCTACTTTGTACTTTCTGGCGGTTTCGGTCACAATGCGGGCTTCGGAAACGGTGCGCGTCAAAGGCTTTTGGCAGTACACGTGCTTCCCCATTTTGAGTGCCATAACAGTGGCTACCGCGTGAGTGTGGTCCGGGGTGCTGACCACCACTGCATCGATGTTCTTGTCTTCTTTCTCGAGCATCTCGCGGAAGTCGAAGTATTTACGGGCGTTTGGGAAGCGCTTGAACGTGTCTGCCGCCCGGACTTCGTCCACATCGCACAGGGCTACGATATTCTCGGTGCTTACGGCGTTCATATCCGCCGCGCCCATTCCACCGACACCAATGCCAGCAATATTGAGCTTTTCGTTTGGAGACACGCGTCTGGGTTTGGGGGCCTGCTCTGCCCAGCTCAGCCCTCCAACGGCAATGGTCGCACCTACAACCGCCGTCCTCTCAAGGAGATCACGCCGAGTTAATCTGCGCGACATGATTACATCTCCTTTGCTAAAGCATTTTCCGAATGAAAGACTAAGCGCCGCTTTAATATTTCTACACTTGTAAACAGTTTCCTCCGCGCCGCTTCGTAGCGCAGGAGGGCTGTTGACCAACCCTGCCGACTTTCGGCCTCCTTGGCGGTGTTGAGCTCGGTGTTTAGGTCCGCGAAATCCGCGTCAAACGGTGGAGACGCAAAGAAGGAGGAAGTACCTCTTTGATCTGGGCGAATGAGAATTTGGTAACCCGAAACGAAGGCGGGCGGCTTGGTCAAAGCCTCTTTTAGGCTTTAGGAAGGCCTGAGGGCGAACACTCCGGCCGCTGCGCGGCGGGCGCGTTGACACGGTTCGGCACCAAGGATATAATATGCTTGCTGAATGTGAAGTCACCGCGTTGCGGCGGTGCAGCTCCGGGGTCGTCTAACGGCAGGACTGCGGCCTTTGGAGCCGCCTATCGGGGTTCGAATCCCTGCCCCGGAGCCATTTCCTCTTTTTCTTTTTGGGTCCTACCCATGTTTGTTCACACTACATGGAGATTGATATTCCCCTTCCAGAGGATACTGTTGCTGTAATCCTTGCCGCGGGTAAGAGCACTCGCATGAAATCTCGCCTGCCGAAAGCGGTTCACCCGCTCTGCGGCAGGCCGATGGTCTCTTACATCGTCGATGCTTGCAAAAATGCCGGCATTTCCCAAGTGGTGATAGTGATTGGCCACCAGGGGGAGGCGGTAGTTTCATCTCTCACTGAGCAGGCACATCGGGATTGGCACCGCGATATCCGCTTCGCTTGGCAAACTGAACAGCGCGGAACCGGTCACGCCCTCATGGCGGCAATGGATGCGGTTCCCCCTTCAACAAAGTGCCTGCTGGTGCTACCGGGCGATACACCGCTGATCACTGGCAAACATCTGTCTGAGCTCGTTCACCACCACCTGCAGAACCGGAACGACGCAACGCTTCTTACTGCTGTTTTGCCGGACGGCAGTCACTATGGAAGGGTTGTACGTGCCGACGACGGCTCGGTTCTGCGGATTGTAGAGGCTAGGGACGCCGATCCTGAAACCCTCGCTATCCAGGAAATCAACACGGCCATATACTGTTTCAACCCCGAACAGCTTGTTCCGGCTCTCGAACAAATTCGCCCAGACAACAACCAAGGCGAATACTACTTAACCGACGTGATTGAGATCTTGGCAAAATCCGGCAGGCGCGTTGGCGCTGTTACCTGTCCGGATCCAAGTGTGGTTTTGGGCATCAACCACAGAGCCGAGCTGGCTCAAGTGGAAGCTGTCATGCGTGAACGCATCCTGCAGAGCTTTATGCTTGCAGGAGTCACCATTGTGGATCCTAAAAATACCTATGTAGATGTAGATGTGGAGATAGCTCCGGATACGGTTATCCTTCCCAACACTCACATCACCGGCCGTTCGAAATTGGCGGAGAACTGCAGGGTCGGCCCATCGGCTTGGATTGCAGACTCCACACTGGGCTCCGGTGTTAAAGCGTCATTTTGCTGTGTTTATCGGTGCAGTATCGGTGAAAATACAGTTGTGGAGCCGTTTGCGCACATTGGCCCAAACTGCACCATAGGCTCCGGGGTGCGCATAGGACCTTTTGTCCACATAAGCAATGTGGATGTGCCTGATAACACAGACGTGCACATTCAAGCAGATATACGCATGCAAACCAGGGGGGACACTACGTGCAGAGACTAAAGCTTTTAACAGGCAACGCCAACCCCGAGCTGGCGGCGGAAATCGCGGGGATACTTGGCATCGAACTGTGCAAAATGACTGTGTGCCGCTTCTCCGACGGCGAAATACAGGTGAAAATTGAAGAGAGCATACGCGGCGCAGATGCTTTCGTTATCCAGCCAACTTCTGCTCCCGTAAACGACCACCTGATGGAATTACTCATTATTCTGGATGCTCTCAAGAGAGCCTCGGCTGTTCGAACCACTGTTGTAATGCCGTACTACGGTTACGCCAGGCAGGACAAAAAGGTCAAACCGCGCGAGCCGGTTACCGCTAAGCTGGTTGCCGATCTTTTGCAGGTGGCAGGCGCAAACCGCATTTTGACTATCGATCTCCACGCTGACCAGATTCAAGCGTTTTTCGACCTGCCTGTTGATCACCTTTACGGAGGCCCGATTATCGCGCGGTATCTTATAGAACACGGCCTTGCAGACTCGGACCTTGTGGTTGTCTCCCCTGATGTGGGCGGTGTAGCACGTGCGCGCAAATTCGCCGAAATCCTCAAAGCCCCAATTGCTATCATAACTAAGCGCCGGCCGGAGCCGAACAAATCCGAGGTTATGGAGATCATCGGGGATGTTGCAGGCAGGCGCGCAATCATGATAGACGACATGATAGATACCGCCGGCTCGATAGTTCAGGGCGCGTTTGCGCTGAAGGAGCGGGGTGCCAAGGAGGTATACGCCTGCTGTACCCATCCGGTGCTGTCTGCAGGCGCCGCGGAGCGAATTGCCAACTCTCCCATAAAAGCCGTTGTGGCCACCAATACCATCATGGTGCCGCCGGAGCGCCGCCCACCGAACTTCACGGTGCTGTCTGTTGCACCCCTGCTTGCCAGTGCCATAACCCGCATCCACACAAACCGCTCCGTCAGCGAGCTTTTCGCGGAGTATGCCTGAAGCAAGTTGGATTGTTTTGGGGATCGGCAACCCGGGCTGGGCTTACAAAGGCACTCGCCATAACGTCGGGTTCATGGCGCTCGACGAACTGGCGAAGCTTCTCAACTGCAAAATCCGAAGCCGCAGGTTTCACTCTCTTGTCGCAGAAGCGGAAGCGGATGGAGCGCGGGTGGTTCTGGCCAAACCGCAAACTTTTGTAAATCTGAGCGGAAGAGCGGCGCAGGCATTGGCATTGCACTACGGGGTGCCGCCTTCCAACATTCTCGTCGTTTGCGACGATGTAAATCTGCCTTTGGGGCGCATACGCGTTCGGGCCTCTGGGTCCGACGGCGGACACAACGGGTTGAAATCTATTATCGGCTGTCTGGGTACGCAGGCTTTCCCCAGAGTCCGTATAGGTATAGGACAGCCGCCGGACGGAAATATGGTTGACTACGTGCTCAGCCGGTTTCACCGTTCGGAGCTTCCGACAGTGCGGGAGCAGGTGCGCCGCGCGGCCGAAGCCGCGTTGACCGTTATCAGCGAAGGTGTGGAGGCCGCCATGAACCGCTTCAATGCCAAGACTCTTTGACAAACCAAACCGCTTGGCAGAACAACCAATGATTGATTGAACGCCAAGCGTCTTGCAAGAGTCCGAAAGAAAAAAAACCGGCGGCCAAGCGCACAAGTACCTGAGCCGCCGGTGTGCTTACAGTCCCTAAACCGCGTTTACTTGTTGATAATCTTCAGCTTAACTGGATCGAACCGCATAACTTTGTTCTGCCGGTACGACATCTCGGCCAAAGCCACTACGACCATTGTCTTTGTTGCAAGCTCGACGTCGCAGTTCGGCTTTTTGGTTCTGTCTCGGATGCAGTCAAGGAAGTTCTTCTGGTGCTCTCCGATATCCTCGCGTGGACCGGTAACTTGCTCGGTTCGTGCTTCGATCTCGTCTGCGTAGGGCCTTTCCGGGCGGATCTCCACGCCGGCGCCGCCGAAGAAGAGGTTGGCCTTGTGGCCGCGGACGATGTCCTGCAGTCCGAGCTCATTGATGGTGCTGCCGGCGATAAGCATTGTGTAACCGCCCGGGAAATCAGCCAACACATGGGTAGTATCGGCCACATCCCGGTCGTGCTGTAGGAACTGTCCGCCGGAGCACATAACGCGCGTTGGGAACTCGCCTCCGCCGATTGCAATCATCAAAGGATGAAGCCTGTGCGGGAAGAGATCGCTTAGAATGCCGGCGGAGTAGTCCCAATACTTGCGCCAGCGGAAGTACCTTTCGGGGCTGAAGGGTACTTTCGGCGCTGGGCCGAGCCACGCATTCCAGTCCACGTTGTCTTCTTTCAAGTCGGGATCGATAGGGTAGTTCCATTCACCTTTTGGGTTGTTGCGGCAGTAACTGCCCTGGCACCACACAACCTTGCCGATTGCGCCGGCTTTAACCAGCTCTCCGGCTTTATGCCACTTGGCATCCGTGCATCCCTGGGACCCCACCTGGAGTACCAGCCCGGTTTCTTTCACTTTCTTGTAGATCTTTAGTGCTTCGTCCAGGTAGCGGGTCATCGGCTTTTCAAGGTACACGTGCTTACCAGCGTCCAGGGCATCCATGGTTTGCTGATAGTGCCAGTGCTCTGGAGTCGCGATCCAAACAGCGTCGATATCCTTGTTTTCCAGCAACCTCCGGTAGTCTTTGTACACCTGAGAGTCGGGAAGCTGGAGAGCATTTTTGAGGATCGTGCGGCGCTTCTCCCAAACATCGCATATTGCGATCGGCTGGGCGTTGAACTCACTGCTTCTGCTTCTGAGGACGTTTACATGATGAGTTCCCTGGCCGCCAACTCCGATGAACCCTACGTTAATGCGGTCGTTCGCACCTATAACGCGCGGGGATGCCACAGCATACGTTTTGCTCTTGGCCAATCCGGTTACTGCCAAGCTAGCCGCCGTCACTCCGGCGACCTTCAGAAAGTCTCGTCTGGTTGTTGTTCGCTTCTTAACCTCTTTCTCTTCCATAGCTCAGACCAACTCCTTTAAGTTGATTAACCAACACGCCTCAATGGCGTTCTTTCGAGCCGACAGCCACTGCTGTCGGAACAAAGCCTAGACCAAAACAACCTTAGGATGCCTGAATGAATTCAGGCGGAAGAGCAACCCCAAGAGCTTTGGGGTATTTGCTCTTCGGAGAAAGAATTTAGGCTAGGTTGAACCACTCCTTTTGGTAGGTTATCTTACCGCCGCTGGTAACGGCTTCATTGG
>JBMFPP010000158.1:0-6337 GCA_049969055.1 Armatimonadota bacterium
TCTGCGCTTCAGGCCCGGGTGGCAGAACTCACTGGCCTTTTTCACCGGCCTGATCGTTATGCTGGTTGTCGGTTTGTGGCGGTGGAAACTGCTGTTGAACGTTACTACCGCAGCCCAGGAAAAAGCAGTTAACGAATCTACCGTCGGTTCGCTGTACAGATTTCTGTTCGACGGGCTTTACTCAAACCTGGGCGGCACGGTGTTCGCACTGCTGGCGTTTTACATCGTATCCGCTTCGTACCGTGCTTTCCGCCTGCGCTCGGCCGAAGCCACTCTGATGATGATCACCGCCTTCATTGTTATGCTTGGCAACGTTCCGGTTGGCACCGCTTACCTCACGGGTTGGATTCCGGACGGACATTGGTACTCGTTTTTGAAGGTTGAGCACATGTCGGACTGGATTATGAACACGCCGAACATGGCGGCTCAGCGGGCGCTCATCTTCGGCATAATGATGGGTGTGATCGCTGTGTCTCTGCGCATCTGGTTGAGCCTAGAGCGGGGCCGCTTCTTCGAACAGGAGCTGTAGCTGTGGAAGCAGGTTTGGGTTCCGATAGAACCAGGCGTATTTTGTACCTTCTCTTGGCCGCCGCAATCGCTCTGCCCTTTTTTGCAAAGGCGGTGATCCCGCCCGTTGTGGGCAGGGAGGCACGCGCTTTGTATGAAGCGGTGGAGTCGGTTCCGCCCAACAAAATCATTATTCTCAGTCTCGAATTTGAAGCGGGAACCATCGGCGAGAACCTTCCGCAAACCCGAGCCCTGATGAACCACATGATGAAATCCGGAAAGCGCTTTGCCATCATGGGTTTCGACCCGATGGGGCCTGTTTTTGGCCAGCGCGAGGCGGAAGACCTCGCCAAGCGATGGAACCGCCCTTACGGGCAGTACTGGGTTAACTGGGGCTACAAAACCGCCGTGGTGCAGACATTGAAAGCCATGATACGCGACATCCCCGGAACTATTGTGGCGGACCACCGCGGCACCCCGCTCAGCAAACTGCCAGTGATGGACGGGATAAAAGAGGCAAAGGATGTCGGCTTGATTATCGATGTGACGCCTTCCGCAATTTACGAGGCTTGGATGGCCTATTTCGCTGGGCCGGGGGGCGTTAAGATGGGTGTGGCGCCGACTGCGGTTATGGTTTCGGACATCTTCCCCTACCTGGACTCAGGGCAGATTGTGGGGATGCTCAAGGGGCTTGCCGGGGCCGCCCAGTACGAATCGCTGGTGTTCGGCAGGGATGCCCGCGAGCGCGGCATAACCTGGATGACCTCTGTTTCCATGACACACATACTCATAATTGCGTTGATAATACTGGGGAACATCCTTGAGATCGCCGCCCGTCGGCGGAGGAGGGCCGCCGCATGAGCGGATGGACGCTTGCAACAGTTATAGCTGGTGCGGTGAGCACCCTGGCGATTTTTTCGCTTTTGTACCGTGAGAACCCGGTTTACCGGTTTTTCGAGTATTTGTTCATAGGCCTTGCTACGGGATACGGCCTTTTCCGCGCTTGGAGCGACGTGTTGTATCCCCGCTGGTGGATACCTATGTACCAGCAGGGGCAGTGGTGGTGGATATTCCCATTTCTGATAGGCCTCCTTTACTACACAATCTACATACGCAAGCTGGCGTGGATGAGCCGCTTGGTGATCGGAACACTGATGGGGTTGGGAGCCGGTGCCAGTTTTCAGGCGATTGCCACGCAGTATGCGCCTCAGATAGCGGCATCGTTCCGCCCGCTGCTGCCGCCCAATTGGTCTCCATTGAGTGCCGTGAGGGGGTTAATTCGCGCTGCGGCCCCGGATTTTGTGGATCGGTATGTGCCGGCGTCGGTTCCGAACAACCTAACTGCCGCTGAACTTGTAAACAACTGGATAGTAATCATAATACTGCTCTCGGTTATGACGTACTTCTTCTTCTCTTTTGAACACAGGTCGCCCGTTGTGCGTGGGGCCGCCAAATTCGGCCGCTGGATGCTTATGATAAGCTTCGGCGCCGTGTTCGGCCAGACGATAATGGCCCGTATGGCGCTGGCGGTCAGTAGGTTGTGGTTCTTGTTGGTGGACCCGCGCGGGTTGGCTGGACCCGGATGAGGTGGAAGGACTACCGTGGGCAAGATAAAGGTAATGACCGTCTTCGGCACCAGGCCGGAGGCGGTGAAAATGGCTCCTGTTATTCGAGAGCTTAAAAAGTTCCCGAACCTGGTTGAACTGAAGGTGGCAGTTACCGCTCAGCACCGCGAGATGCTTGACCAGGTTCTTAAGGTTTTCGACATTGTGCCGGATTACGATCTCAACATAATGCAGCACGGCCAATCTCTGGCGGATATCACCACGCGGTCTTTGCAAGGTTTAGACCGACTGTTTGCGAAGGAGATGCCGGATCTCGTGCTGGTGCAAGGCGATGCTTTGGCGGTGCTCAGCGGCGCCTTGGCCGCATTTTACCACAAAATACCTGTGGGGCATGTGGAGGCCGGGCTGCGCACCGGAGAAATGTACAATCCGTTCCCTGAGGAGATGGTTAGGCGGCTCACAAGCCAAATCGCCAGCATGCATTTTGCGCCCACCGAAAAAGCTCGTGCAAACCTTTTGGCGGAGGGTATACCCGAAAGCAATATCTTCGTTACGGGTAATACAGTAATAGATGCACTTCTGTCGGTGGCGGCGGCACTGCCCGAGGACCAACCCGGCGGAAATTTTAAAGAGATATTGGTTACCGCCCACCGGCGTGAAAACTGGGGCGAACCGCACCGACAGGTCTTCTTAGCGCTTCGCGATTTGGTGGAAGCTTTTCCGGATGTTCGCGTGGTTTTTGCCATGCACCGCAATCCGGAGATACGCAGGCAAGCGCGCAGTATCCTTGGTGGATTGGAGCGAGTGGAGCTTATAGAGCCGCCGGATTATGCTCCCTTTGTGGCCTTAATGAAGCGCTGTTATATGGTTATAACCGACAGCGGGGGCATCCAAGAGGAAGCACCTTCTCTTGGCAAGCCGGTGCTGGTGGTGCGTAGTACAACCGAGCGTCCGGAGGGGGTTGAGGCTGGAACAGTACGCTTGGTTGGAACCAACCGCGAAACGGTGTTCCGTGAAGCCAGCCGCCTGCTGACCGATCCGGATGCTTACCAAGCTATGGCCAAAGCCAGAAATCCGTACGGCGACGGCCGCGCCGCCGAGCGCATTCGCGAGGCCATCTTTGCACGGTTTTTGAAGTGATATGCAGATCCAAAGCCGCATAGAAACCTCCATAGCCGTAATTTGGGGCGTTTTCATAAGGCTGGCCGCAGTGGCGGGCATTCTTTACTTTGCCTACCGCGTGCGTTTCATAGCCATCACCGTTTTGATTTCCGCCCTGCTGGCATTGGCCGTAGCTCCGGTTGTGGATTACCTTACAAACATAGCGCCGCGCCGGTTCAGCTATGCGGCTCGGAGGTTTTTGGTTACGCTGATAGTTTTCATCTTGCTGATCAGCTTGGGGGTTTTGGGCAACGTGTATCTGCTTGCGCCCGTCAGCCGCGAAGTAACGGACGCTTTTGCCAACCTGGACCCTACTAAAGGGCGCATCGGAGAGTATATGAGGGAGCTGCGGCGCTGGTACGAAAATCTTCCGCCGGATCTGCGCAGTTTTCTGTCGCCACAAAGCTTAAGCGGTGTTGCAACGCGGATTGTGGAGGCAATCCGCACGATGATAACCACCACGCTGGAGTGGATGAGCCATGTGGTTGAGCTGATCGTTATTCCGGTGCTGGCGTTTTACTTCGTGTTGGACAGCCGCCCGCTTAAAAGGGAGTTCATGTACTTTGTGCCGAAGCGCCGCGTGCGCGAAGCCCTGATCCTGCTTAAGGAAGCCGCGGTAATCCTGAAATCTTACGCCATTTGCCAGGTGATTTTGTGCACTATTGCAGCTGTTGTGGTGGGGGTTGGATTGAAGATTATAGGAGTGCACTACGCCCTGACGCTGGGTATAATTGCCGGTATCACGCGCGCAATACCGGTGATCGGTCCAATTCTCGGCGGGATTCCCATCGTGCTTGTGTGCATGCTTCAATCTTTAGCAACGGCGGTAGCAGTCTTGATCTTTTTTGCGGCTTTGCACTTTGTGGAGAGCAAAATCATTATGCCCAAGCTCCTAGCCTACGGCATGAACTTACATCCGGCCGTAATTCTGATAGTGCTTTTGGTGGGCAGTGAGTTTTTCGGTATAATAGGCATGTTCCTGGCGGCCCCTATAGCGGCCATTCTCAAATGCATTTACTGCTTCTATGTGCTTTCAGATAGAACCTGCAGGTCTTTGAGAGTTGCTATGACTGGTAAACCTAAGAAAACGCGCTCCGTTGCAGCCAAGGGATCCGCGCCGTCGGCCGGGGTACGAATATGAACCTGGTTGTCGCGGCCCTGCTTGGGGTGGTTCAGGGCCTTTCGGAATTTCTCCCGATAAGCAGTACCGCCCATTTGATTTTGATCCCTTGGTTCTTCGGATTGAAAGATCCCGGCCAGACTTTCGACGTTGCTCTGCACCTTGGAACATTGATTGCCGTTGTTGGCTACTTTTGGAGGGATTGGGTGGATCTGCTCCGCCGCCCTGGACGAATGTTAGTATTGATTGCTCTGGCTTGCGCACCGGCGGCCGTTTTGGGAAAACTATTTGAAGACCGGGTTGAACAGCTTACGTATCCCTCTCAGCATACATGGGCGCCTCTGCTAATGGTTGGAGGGTTGGTGCTGGCCGGCGTTTTGCTTTATGCGGCTGACCGCTGGTGCGCCGGCAGGCGCAGAGAGGAGACACTTAAGGCTTGGGAGGCTCTGGGCATCGGCTTTGCCCAGGCGGTGGCCCTGATTCCGGGCGTGTCCAGATCCGGAGCCACGATTTCGGCCGGATTGGCTTTCGGACTTACACGAGCGGCCGCGGCTAGGTTCTCTTTCCTGCTTTCGACCCCGATCATTGCAGGGGCTGTTGGGCTTAAAGCAGTTCACGTGGCCCAACACGGAATACCGGCAGGGGAAACCTCGGCGTTTCTGGTTGGCATTTTGACGTCTGCAGTTTCCGGGTATTTGGCAATACATTTTCTTTTGGAATATGTGAAAAAGAGCAGTCTGGCGGTATTCGTGTGGTACCGATTTGCCTTCGCAGTGCTAACTGCGGTAGTATGGGTTCTGCGCAGTTTGTGAATGCCGCCTTTGGAAAAGCCAGGACCAACCGCGAAAGACAGGGCATTCGTGCGGCGGCCTCTGCTGTTTCGGCAAAAGTGTTTAGACTTCGGCGGGGGTGTTTCGGGAATGCGGGCTTCGCTTAAGCGGCTTGTGCGCGCGTTTCTGCTTCTACTGCCGCTTGGCATGTCGCCAGCGGCTTCGGCACAGGACTCCAGATATGTTCTCCTAACGCTTCTGCACACCAACGACATACATGCTCGGGTGCTTTCCGGAAGCAATTTGGAGGATGAATCCCGCGGCGGTTTGGCGCGTTTGGCCTCTCTTGTGAAGCAGATCCGGGCCGAAATGCCAAACGTGCTTCTGTTCGACAGCGGGGATTGGGCTTCTGGCACGGTGGAGGCATACCTCACAAGCGGACGCGCAGTTGCCCAGGTGATAAGCAGTTTGGGTTACAATGCGGTGTGCTTGGGGAACCACGAGTTCGATTGGGGCCAGCAGAATGCAAGAGAACTGCTCAAATCTCTGGGAACACCCGTTGTGTGCGCCAATCTGCTTGATGCCGCCACAGGAGAACCTTGGGGCGATCTGAAACCATATTTGCTGATGACCGTTAACGGCGTGCGCATGGCCGTTTTCGGCCTTATAACGCTTGAAACTCTTCGGTACGAGTGGCCGTCCTTTCTGGAAGGGCTTCGTTTTGAGGATCCCATAGCAACGGCGGCTAAGCTTGTGCCGGAGCTTAGAAAACAAGCCGATCTGGTTATACTCCTCTCTCACCTCGGTTTGAGGATGGACCAGCAGTTAGCAACTGCTGTGCCGGGGATAGACATCATTCTTGGGGGGCACTCTCACGACAACGTAACAACCCGGTTGATCGTTGGAGGTACCTTGATTGCCCAAACCGGATACCACGTTGAGCGCCTCGGCCGCGTTGACCTGATTCTGAAGAAGGCAGATCGCCCAACCGCTGACGGTCGGCGGTACACAATAGAGGCCGTCAACGGGCGTGCAGGACGGTGGTGGGGACTGCAGGTTCGCGCCCCTCTTGGGGTGTCGTATCCGCAGTCGCCTTCCATTCCCATAGATGGAAGCATCCAGCCGGATGAAGAGGTGCTGGCAGTTTATGACCCGCACCGCCAGCAGGCACGCCGCGCGGTTGAGGAGATTTTGGGCACTTTGGATGAAGATGT
>JBMFPP010000159.1:0-6221 GCA_049969055.1 Armatimonadota bacterium
CGGTGCGCTGTTAACCCTGGCAAGGTTGATAACCCCCAGGCCGATGGCAACAGCGGCGATTATTTGGGTTACATATCCAACAGGTTCCACGTAGCGGCTGAGGAAGTTATCCGTAACCGGTCCTTCGCCCGGGCCGGGCGGCGGCATAAGCGTCCCCGGCGGGAGCATAAACTCCAGCAGGTAAAAAAGACCTGCCGCAAATGTGCAGGCAACTATCAGCCAGCGCTTGGCCCTCGGCGGCAGTGTGTGCAGTGCGGCCATCACCACCGCGAACACCAAAACGGACCCCAGCACAAAAAGAAAGAGCTGAGTGCCGTGGCGCGGCGCAGTAAGAAAGGAGAGAAACACCCCCTCAACCACCTCCCAACTGCGCGGTTAAAGCGGCGATCACGGGGCTTTGAGGCCCCAAAAGCGTGGAAAGAAGCACCCCTGCGACAATGAAAACCGCCAAAGCAACTTTAGACCAGTCCTGCCCGACCAAACTTCCCAGAAGAATTGGCTCACGCGAGAGATATGCCGTGGCGGCGTAGAACTCTTCGGCAAGTATTGTGTAGTCGCACGATACTATGAAAAACGGAAGCTGGGTGGTTGCCGGCGTTCCGGCAACCTGAATCGCGCCTATTTGGGTGCCGGCCTCACCCAGTATCAGAGATTCGGCGTAGAAGTAACCGAAAAAGAAGTTGGCCGCAACCCTTTCGCGGTTCATTATGCCCACAACGCCGGATGCGTAGGCAAACTGGCGGTCCGACAAAAACCGAATGTCATCCGGGTTGAAAAGTTCCGGCCGACCCTCTGCCGCATAGGCCTCTCGGATTACCTCCTCCGCCACAGGATAAACAGCCGGGTCCATTACAGGAACGATGACGCGGGTATTGTACCGCGCGGCCATTCTTGCCACGTATGCGGCGATTGAGAGCGCCTGAAGGGTGGTTACGTCCAAACCGGCCAGCCCTGGGGAAAACAGGATGGGTCGCCCCATCTCCGTTGCTCGGCCGATTGCCTCATCTATGGCGGAAAGGCCCGGAATTCGGCGAATGAAAAGCTCTCGCCCCCGCTTGGCAGACAGTATTTTGTAAAGGATAATGGCCGCCGCCAGCGCCTCTAAGATTGCTATCGTTAGACTGGCGTGCTGCAACTCTATCCCCCCGTTTCTCCAGATTCGCCGGGCCGGCGCCGAGACGAAAGCTCCTCTATGCGCTGTATCAGTCTATCCACGTTCTCGCGGTCCTGCAGAAGGGCCGAAAGCTGTTCCACGCGCTGAAATCCCAACAAAGGAGCCAAAAACGGCATGGCAACTAACAGAGACTGCCCCACAATAAAAGAAAGGGGTTTGTTCATCTCCAGAAAGAAAACCGCAGGCACTTCCAACCTGCGTTCCACCACCTTACGAGCCACAATTTCGATAAGGGAGCCGGCATCATAAGATGGCTCAAGAGTCTCACGCATTTTCAGCTCCCAACGAAAAGCTTCGGCATTCGGTTGGCCGTTATCGCTTTCGCAAATCGCTTTGTCGATCCAATCAGCCGCCGTTTAGCAAACAAACAGACGTCAAAACCTCTTAATGGCATTCAAGATCTCCTCGCGGTTATCCCTGCCGAACCTCAAAAACACTCCTCGGAAGCTCTCGAGACGGCTCGGGGAGGAAAGAGGACTGAGCTTCACGCCGTCTTCACAGAGATATCTCCGCTTCACGTTGCCCCACTCAATTTTTGCAAAAGTCCACAAATGCCTTGCCTCGGCCCCTTGGGTGGTCAGCTTGTAAGTAACGGGAAGAAAGAACTCTGCCAACGACGCAAACAAAAGCCAAGCAGTAACCAACGGAAAAACCACATTAGAAAAAGCAACGGCGGCAAGCCCAACCGCGGCCAAACACAGCACTGCCGCCGCAACAGCCTTGACCGGCTGCATGGCGGCAAGGTGCACAGTCCACTCAAGGACAGTGTCAGCAGCAGTGGAGCGCGAAGAGGGCATTTTATGATCAGCACAATTCTATTTGCGGCAAGCAGTATTGTCAACCCTGGGCAAGCTTGTGCTGTTCAGGGGCGGATGCATCGTCCGCCGAAATCCCCAGGCTTAGCCGCTTGTAGTTCCATCTAGCCCCATAATACCATCAGAAACTGCGCTTGAGAAGAGGATTGCGCAACTTAGTTTCAAAAAATGATAAGGAGGTTAGCCCCAGTGAATGCTGAACATTCTTTTATCCAAGAAGAAAGGCTGGCCGTCAGCGGCTGTGCTGACGAGCCGGTGCTCTGTATCAACGCGCAGATCGATGGGTTGGTCCTGCTCGGCACCCCTTCTGGAATTGCCTGCGTGGACATGCACACCTTTGCCTTTAAGCCTCTGGTTCAAACACCTTTTCCGGTAACATGCATAACCATAAATAACGGCAGGGTTTGGGCCGCCGGTGGAAGCTTTGCGGCAGAGTTTTCAATGAACGGCAAACAGCTTCTCCACTTGGAAACCATCCGGATTCCATTCGAGGTTTTGAAACTTCACGCAGCTGGCAGGCGCACAGCGGCCGTTGGCGCAAACCGAATTTTATTCCTGGATGAAAACCGTGAAGAACTGGAAGGGCCGCCAGCCGCTGTGGTTTCCTCCGCTGTAGGACCAGACGGCGCGCTGTTTGCGGCATCGGAGTACGATTTGTGGGTTCTGCGCGGCGGCGGATGGAAGCTTATAACTCCATCCAACGTCGATGCGCTTGCTATCCGAGATATAGATGTGGACTCGCACGGCCATGTTTACGCAGCATCTCCACACGGATTGTACGTGGTTTCCTCCGGATTTGCTGAGCACATCGGGGGTGCAGAAGGGCTTCCATGCGAAGATGTGCGCTTTGTGCGTACAGCAGGCGGAGAACTGCTTTTGGGCACGGCCATAGGGGCGGCTGTGTGCCGCCTGGGGCGCTGGAGGCTGTACGCCGGAAAGAGATGGCTGCCCTCGGACGAGGTGAAGTGCCTGAGCGTGGACGCTGAGGGGCGGCTGTGGATAGGCACTGCCAATGGGGTGAGCGCCGTGGAAAGGCGCGAGATGACCCTGGAGCGTAAGGCCGCCCTGTTTTTGGAGCGGCTTCGCGCAAGGCATGTGCGGCAGGGATATGTGACTTCGTGCATTCTTCAAACACCGGGCGATGTGAACAGCTTTATCCATGAAGCCAGCGACAACGACGGATTGTGGACCGCTTTGTACGCGGCGGCGGAGTCCTTCCGGTACGCCGTCACAAAGGCCCCTGATGCCAAGCTTAACGCCAAGCAGTCGATAGATGCGCTGATCAAACTGCAAGAGGTAACGCCGATCCCCGGTTTTCCTGCCCGCGCATTTGTACTTCGCGGCGAAAAGGTTGTAAAATCAGAGGGGGAGTGGCATCCAACGCCCGACGGTAGCGGCGAATGGAAAGGCGACACAAGCTCCGACGAGCTTGACGGCCATTTCTTCGCTTTCAGCGTTTATTACGACTTAGTTGCCGAGGGGGAAGAAAAGCAACGGGTTGCCAAGGCAGCGGCCGCAATTGCCGACCACCTTTTGGAGCACGGGCTTCTACTGGTGGATGTTGACGGAGAGCACACAACTTGGGGTGTATTCTCTCCGGAATTGCTGAACGGCCCCTGGGAGGCCCAGCGCGGCCTGAACTCCTTGGAAATATTATCGCATCTGAAAACTACATACCACATAACGGGAGATGAATGCTATCAAACTGCCTATTTGGATCTGGTCCGAAACCACCACTACGCGTTGAATACGGTTAAGCAGAAGATCACCACTCCCGGTGAGGTAAACCATTCAGATGATGAGCTGGCGTTTTTGGCCTACTATCCACTGCTTTTGTACGAAACTGATCCAGACCTAATCGCACTGTACCGCTTGAGCTTGGAGAGGAGCTGGCAGATAGAACGTCCGGAGGCGTGCCCGCTTTACAACGTCATCTACGCGGTGCTGACTGGACACGGTGGAGATGTGGAGGAAACCGTCAAAACCCTTCAGGAGATCCCGATGGATTTGATAACTTGGACCATGAAAAACAGCCGCCGCAGTGATATAACCCTGGACGAAGAAGCCGGACGGTTCGGCGAAGTGCAGTCTCTCAAACCAGTCAGTCCGGCGGAGCGTGCCGTTATGAAGTGGAACGGGAATCCCTACAGACTGGACGGAGGAAACGACGGCAGAGAAGAAGACGATGGTACCTTTTTCTTACTGCCGTATTGGATGGGAAGGTATTACAGACTTTTTCAATAGCCCCCTTGTAAAAACCTTTCGGAGGAGAAAACGTGGCAGAGGCGCGATCAAAAGCCCGCTCTGATGATGCACTGGCCGGCATAGGAGGCGTTCCGGGCAGAACCGAAGAGCTTTTGCCGCAAGCCGGAGTAGTCACCTGGCGGTCGATCATCATCGGCCTAATACTAATTCCACTGAACACATACTGGATAATGGAGGTGGAGGGTATTTGGCACTCGGGGCACCCCACCGCCATGTCCATAATGTGGAATGTTGTGTTCAACATTTTTGTTTTGGTTCTGATCAACCTTGCAATTAAGCGCTTCGCCCCGAGATATGCGCTCACCCAATCGGAGTTCATCATAATATACGTGATGCTCTCCTTGGCATCAGCGCTGGCAGGACACGATACCCTTCAGCTCGGCATCCCTGCCATGACCCACGGTTGGTGGTTCGCCACAGAAGAGAATAAATGGGCATCGCTCTTCCACAGGTTTTTACCGAAGTGGCTCACCGTCAGCGATATCGAGGTCATCCGGCCGTACTATGAGGGTGCATCCACCTTCTACAAGAAGTACATCATAATGGCTTGGCTGGGACCGGTGCTGTGGTGGTGTGCTTTCATCTTGGCCATGGGCATGGTGATGGTGGCCATCTGCGTGTTCCTGCGCAAGCAGTGGACCGAGAACGAAAAGCTCAGCTTCCCGCTGGTGGAACTGCCCCTGGCCATAACCAGCCGCGGGGGATCTTCTGCTCTCTTTACAAACCGCATGCTGTGGCTGGGGTTTGGGCTTGGCGCCGCCATCAATATGCTCAACGGGCTCCATGCTCTCATCCCCGCTCTGCCTTATCTGGCTCTGCGCCACGATGAGTACGATCTGGGTCGGTACTTCACCCAGCCGCCCTGGAACGCCATCGGCTGGACTCCTCTGCCGCTTTACCCGTTCATTGTCGGTTTGGGCTATCTACTGCCGGTAGACCTATCGTTTTCGCTTTGGTTCTTCTACATATTCAACAAGATACAGCTCATTGTCACTGCCGCGGCCGGCGTGCGCGACTACGCACCGAGGATGCCCTACTTCAGCGAGCAGACCTACGGCGCGTGGCTGGCGATCTTCATTTTCGCAATGTACACAGCCCGCAAGCACCTTAAGCAGGTTCTCTTCAAAATCCTCGGCCTTCCCTCAGAGCTGGACGACAAGAACGAACCGCTTACGTACAGGCAGGCGGCGCTGGCATTCGTTCTGGGAATGGCTTTCATTGTGTACTTCTGCCTGCGCGCCAACATGAGCCTGGCATTCATCGCGGTGTACTTCCTTATGTACTTCATCCTCGCTATAGGAATCATCCGCGTACGCGCCGAGCTCGGCCCACCTGCACACGAAATGGCCGGCATGAACGTTCCGATGATCATGGTGGACTTTGTCGGAACGCAGGCCTTGGGCGGCCAGAACCTAACCATGGTGCCGCTGTTCTACTGGTTCACTGGACGCGGGTACCGCACACAACCCTGGCCGTACCAGTTAGAGGCCATGAAGATGGCCGAGCGCACCGGTATGAACTACCGCGGTATGGGCATCGCAATGGGATTGGCCCTGTTCTTCGGTGCACTTGCCACTTACTGGGCCACCCTGCACCTGCACTACAAAGCCGGAGCAACCGGCAACGGCCTTGTGATGCACGCGTGGGGCCAGTGGAACGAGCTTGCCTCCCGACTGGAGACGCCTCAGCGGCCGGATCCTATGGCAATGGCTTTTGTGGGCATTGGGTTCCTTTTCACCTGCTTCCTAACTTACATGCGCACATACTTCATTTGGTGGCCGTTCCACCCGGCCGGATATGCAATCTCTACGAATTTCGGCGCGGAGTATTTCTGGTCAGCCATCCTGATAGCCTGGCTCATCAAGACGTTGGTGCTTAGGTACGGCGGCTACAAACTGTACCGCCAGCTTCTGCCGGTGATGTTCGGCTTGGTGCTGGGGCAGTACTGCACCGGCGCGTTCTGGAGC
>JBMFPP010000160.1:0-6203 GCA_049969055.1 Armatimonadota bacterium
CACTATACAGCGCCCGCCGAGGCGTTTCAGCGCCTCCTCTATTACGCGTGGATCCGTGGAGTCTATCATCAAGGGAGCGGTGCACGACGTGGCCAAGCGGCTCACCAACTCGGTCATATCGCGCACCTCGTCTCTACCCACATACGCCGTGCAAACATCCAGCGCATGCGCTCCCTCTTGAACCTGGTCTCTGGCCATCGCCACCATGCCGTCGAAATCATTCTTCTGCAGCAGTTCGCGGAACTGCTTGCTTCCGTTGGCATTGAGCCGCTCTCCAACAAAAAACACACTCGCTTCCTGCTTAAGCGATACAGCGCTGTAGAGACTAGAAACACTTGGCACCCACTCCGGCGCACGTTTTCGCGGCGTTAGTCCGGAAACCGCTTCCACTACACGGCGCAGGTGCTCCGGAGTAGTACCACAGCATCCCCCAACTATGTTAACCCCGTACTCCTCAACAAACTGCCGCAAATACCTGGCCAACTCCTCCGGAGATAATGTATAAACCGGGCGGCCATCTATATTCTCCGGCAAACCGGCATTCGGCTGGCACGAGATGAACTTGGAGCTTTGTCCGGAAAGCACCTGGATATGCTCTATCATCTCTGCAGGGCCGGTGGCACAGTTTATTCCTATAACATCCACATAATCGTACGGTTCCAAGGCGGTTAAGGCGGCGGCGGTTTCCGTTCCCAACAGCATGGTACCGGTGCGCTCCACAGTAATCTGCACGATAACGGGCAGTCTTCTATCAACATCGCGCATCACATCCCCAACGGCGATGCAGGCCAGCTTCGCCTGCAGGAGATCTTGACAGGTCTCGATGATGAAAATGTCCACCCCGCCGTCCATCAGCCCGCGCGCCTGCACTCGGTACATCTCCAGCATTTCGTCGGGAGAGATTTGCCCCAAGGACGGAAGCCTCGTGCCTGGACCGATGGAGCCGGCCACGTACCTCCGCTTCCCCGATCTCGAAAACACATCGACCACCTCGCGGGCCAGCCGAGCGGCGGCGACGTTTATCTCGTAAACACGGCTAGACAGCCCATACTCGCCGAGAACCACAGCATTGGCACCGAACGAGTTCGTTTCAACGGCATCGCATCCAACCTCCAAAAACGAAGCGTGCACCCGCTGCACAAGGTCAGGGCGGGTGAGGTTCAAGGCCTCCGTACAGCCATCGTATCCGCCGTAGTCACCCGGGCCCACCAGCGCCTGCAAAGATGTGCCCATCGCTCCGTCGAATACCACAACCCTCTTTTTCAGCTCTGATAAAAATTCCAGTTCCACAGACTACCGCCTCCGAAAAAATCTCCTGTGTCCATTCTAGCACAAAACCACATATCCCCTCAGACGACTGTGTTGTTCCCAACAAACTAAGCAAAACCACCGGCTGAAAATCTTGCTTCCTCTGCAAAAATCCGATTGATCGATTTCAAAATCCGTTTATATAAGTGGAACCGCGCCAGCAGAACTGGTAGAAAGGTTTGCGGCAACAGCTTTTGCGGAAGGGTGACAGACATTGCAGGAACTGCGCGACGAAGACTTGATGCTTTTAACCAAAGAGGGGGACGAGAAGGCTTTCAACATCTTGGTACGGCGGCACCGCGGACCTGTGCTCAATTTCATATACAGATACATTGGAGACCAAGAAGCGGCGCAGGACCTCTCTCAGGACGTGTTTGTGCGCCTCTGGTCCAGCGCTAAAACCTATGTTCCCTCCGCTAGGTTTACAACCTTCCTCTACCACATAACACGCAACCTCTGCAGGGACTACATGGACAAGTTCAGAAGGAGGCCGAACCTCACAAGCCTGGACGCGCATATAGATGCAGGCGGCAATGTCCGTACCTTGGCCGAAGAACTGCCCGATCCCACGCCGGATCCGCAGGAAGCGCTTATAACATCCGAACTAGAGGCGAAGATACAGGCCGCGATCGATACTCTTTCTGAGGAGCAGAAACTCGTGTTCATACTAACCGAGATACACGGCCTCCCGTACCGCGAAGTTGCCAAAATTGCCGAATGCCCGGTCGGGACTGTAGCATCGCGCAAAAGCGCCGCGCTGAAGGTGCTTCGAGACAAGCTTTTACCGCTTCAAGATTGCTCGGAGGTAACGCATGGTTTGCAGTGACGTATCGAACCAGATTGCCGCATTTTTGGACGGCGAGCTTCCTCCAGATGTCCAAGAGGCCGTTCAGAACCACCTTAAGGAGTGCCCACGGTGTCAAACTGAGTGCGAGTCACTCAAGCGCACATCCAATCTGGTAAAGCAACTGCCCACTATTCAACCTTCGGATAACTGGGACATCGCCTTCCGAAACAAGCTTGCGGCTTCTCAGTACAAACAGCTTGCCGAAGAGTTCAGGCGCCTGAGGGAGCTTGCCGAAGAATTAACAGCACGCCTGGTGCAGTTTGAACAGACTGAGCTGAACCAAAACGCAGGGCAAGACTTAATGACAGTGGAGGAGGTGGCCGCTTACCTCCGGGTTTCGCCCGAGAAGATTTACGAAATGCTTGACGAACTTCCTTACATCGACCTTAACTACGAGCTTAGATTCCGAAAGTCGAGCATAGACCAATGGCTCAGGTCGCGCGAAGTTCTGCCATCAGAAGGACTGTTCCCGTGGTCGCGCTGGATATCGGGCAGTAGCAATGCGCTTCCTTGAAGGATCACAGGAGGATACTATGAGGATACTCGCTGCAGATTCGGCTTGTTCGTATCTGGATGAGTCTCTAATGCCCAAAAGCATCATGAACAGCGCCGCTGTGGTGCTGAACCACCCATACCGCGAACCATCCTTGGTCCGCGTTGTAACAGCCGACTACCAAATCACCGATCCCAGCGTGCTGGTCTACGAACTCCGCCTATGCCAAGAAATCCTGGCTTCCGAGCGGGTTGACTGCGTGCACCTAGACCTTTCCTTCGGCGGGATCAATATCCTAGCCATCACTGAGGAAATGCTTTGGCGGATGCCGCTGAGTACATCCGGCCGCGAAGTCCTCAGGCTGATACTGCCGGAGCTACAGCGTATAGCGCTGGATATCGGAGAAAAATACAAAGTCCCCGTTTACGCCACGGGCAGCAAAAGCATAGCTGTTCGCGTAGCAGAACTGCATGCGGCGGCTGCCGCCGTTGCCAGAGCCGCCCAACATGCGCTTGCGGCGGAAACTCCTCTTGTTGTTGGCCTTCCGAAACGCTCTTCGGTGCTTCTTGAAGGAGACCGAATGCGCATAGTCTCCCGAGAGCCAATGGAGTGCGACTATTGGGTTGAAGCGCCGCTTCCCCGCGGAGTCGCTGTGGACACCTTTATTAACCCCGTTGCGCGCGACTTCCAAGCTTTGCGGTTCGTTGCCGCTTAACAAAGGAGGAAAAAGCCATGCCTTTGGGCTATGTTCTAAGCGTGCGCGAGGTAATCGAGTACTATACGGAACGGGAAGACGTGCAGAAAGCCCTCTTCGCGCAGGGAAACTGCCGCAAGATTGTGGTTGGCACAGATGTGGGAATCTTCGGCCAGAGACATAAGCATGTGCTCCTCTCAGACCCGGACCAAATAGCTCAGATGGTAAAAAGCGCATTGGGCGACAACATCTCCGCCGTTCCGAAAAAATACCCCGCGTTCCACGCATCTATTACCAAAACTCCTGTGGCTTCCGAACCGCAAGCATGCTCAAACGATCCGTTCTCCAACGGGAGTACAAAAGCCACCGCAGAATCCGACTTCGTTATAGATATCGACATCAAGCACGACCGCCAAGAGGCCTTCCGGCAGGGGCGCAAAATCCTAAACCTCCTGGACTCCTTCGAGGTACCTTATCTGATCAAATTCAGCGGTAACGCAGGCCCCCATATAATCCTGCCGGCCGAGCTGTTTCCAAAAGACCTTTCCGGCAGGCGCTTTCCGGAAACGGCAAGAAGACTGCTGTCTTTCATAACGTCAAAATCTGGGGCGAGGAATGTAGACGGCTCGTTTGCATCGCCCGGCCATTTCCTGCGCATGGCTTACTCGCTCAATGAAAACACCGGTCTTGTCAGTGTTCCAATCGCGCGAGAAGAATACGACGAATTCCACCTGGAGATGGCAGAGGCCCGCAGAGTTGTACCGCGGGACGACTGGATGTGCATACCGCGGAAATCACCCGAAGGCATTTCTGCCTTGCTCTCGGCGGCGGGCATACAGAGGATTTGGCCTGCGGGCTAAACCTCTTACCGGAGGCTCAAATGAAAGTTGAACGAATTGACCTATTTAATACCGGGCGCGAGCAGTTTGTGCTCTCCAGCGGCAACACCCGCGTTGTGGTTGCTCCGGAAGTGGGGGGCCGCATTGTAGAGTTATCTTACAAGGGCGTAAACGCCCTCCATGTGCTTTACCCAAAAGGTGCAGCTTTTGGGCCCTACACCGAATACGGCGGTATAGAGGAACACGTCGGTAGTGCCCCCGGGTCCTTGTGGAACGCCCCATGGAAATGCGAAGTTTCAAGCGATGAAAGCTGCGTTACCCTCAGCGCTTTCAGCGGGCAAACTTTGGTGCGCAAGAGCCTGAGCCTGGATGCAGACGCTTCCATCTTGCACATCAAGTACGAAATGTCAAACTACTCCGGCAACTTCGCTAGGTTTACGTTCGGCATACATCCGGAGCTGGCGGTAAACGGCAACTACCGCCAACTGCGGTTCTGCGTACCCAGCGAGGGCGAGGTACTGTCCGGCGGTTACTCAGGGCCGGGCTTTCGAAAATACATAACCCCCCAACAAGGGTGGTGTGCCGCAATCGCTCCGCACCTCGACGTGCCGCTTCTGTTCATGCAGATGTTCCCGGAAGGCGTTATCGACAGCGTGGAGGTCTACTACCCCAAGGTTGATACTCACCTAGTAGTAGAGCCGATTATCTTCGGAGTCGGCATCACCCCACAGAAAACCGCAAGGTTCTCGTACTTGATTTACTTCGGCCCGGGAGACGAAAACGCCATACCAAGCATCTATGACGAGCAAAAACCCCGCCTAACGTCCGAATACACAAACGCAGACCCGATGCCGGAAGCAGAAGACATACCCCGCCACGAATTTGCTAAACCCGGCGGCTTTGAAATACATCCGCCTGAACCGCCTAGGATTCCGGAGCACGTAATTCACGATGTGGTGCAGGCAGTGCGGGAAGGCATGCGCGATGCCGAAGCCGCCGTCCGTCAGGCAATGAAAGGCCTCGCAGAAAGCCTCGATTGGGGACTGCGCACCAAACTGGGCACCCCAGAAATCCCTCCAGAGCCGCCCCGTGATCTGCGCCAAGAGCGTCTGAAAATACTGCAGGGCGTGGCCGAAGGTCGGTACAGTGTGGAGGAAGCCGCAAAACTTCTGGAGAACCTTGTAGAGCGCGGTTGATGATCGAACGCGTTAGAAGGGTCAGAGATAGTTGCAAGTCAGCATCTCCACCGGCTGCTTGCATCATTTGCCGCCGGATCAGATAGCAGATGCGGCTGTGGCGGCCGGCTTTCAAAATGTGGAAGTGCTCCTCAACGGCGGGCTGATGCAGAACATCGAAGCAATGCGGTCCGCCCTTTGCTCTCGAAGGCTGACGGTTTCGGCCGTTCACGCGCCGTTCTATCTGGACTGGCTGTTGAGCGCCCCCAGAAAGCAGGAGGAGGCGGTTTCCGCCGCTTCTGCAGTGGTCGAGGCGGCAGCACAGCTCAAAGCACCAATCCTGACCATACACCCCGGCAAATCCCCACCGCTCGGCATCCCCGCCCGTGAATACATTGAAACCGCCGCGTCCAACCTAAACTCGATATGCAAAGCCGCCGCGGAGCAAGGCATAGAACTGCTTTTGGAAAACACTGCCGGGTTGTACTTCTTGGGGATTAAAATAGCCGGGCAGTTGGCAAGCTCTCCGGAGGAAATGGAGCGCTTCCTTGGTCCCCCAAACTCTCCCCGCATGCGCATGACGTTCGACACTTCCCACGCATTCACGATAAAAAGCACCACGGTGGACGGCTACATATACAGAATGAACTCCCGCATCGCAAGCGTTCACCTCAGCGACACCAACGGATTAACAGACCACCTTCCCATAGGCTACGGCAAGCTGGATTTCCACCGAATTTTCTCCGCTCTGCGCAACGTGGGTTTCAACGGCAACGTTACTTTGGAGTTTCGCCCCAGCTTGTCTTCCTTGGAAGAACTGCGGCGCAACCGCATCTTGGTGGAAACC
>JBMFPP010000161.1:0-6191 GCA_049969055.1 Armatimonadota bacterium
TACCCATTGTGCCGGCCGCGCACTATTCCTGCGGCGGAGTTTTAACTGATAAGGAAGGAAGAACCAGCGTGCCGAGGCTGTACGCCGTCGGCGAGGTTGCGTGCACTGGCGTGCACGGTGCCAATAGGTTGGCAAGCAACTCCCTTTTGGAGGCGGTTGTCTTCGCCGAGCATGCCGCGGCCGACATGGCCTACCTCGCCTCGGTCGATTTCACCAAGGTGCCGCCTTTGGAGGATATGCTTCGGGTTGGAACTGAAGAGCCGGACATGGATCGTGTGCTTCAGCTAACCCGCGAGCTTCAAACGTGCATGTGGGAGGACGTTGGCATTGTGCGCACCAACGCTGGCCTTTCGCGTGCGCTTGATAAGATTCTCTCCATAAAAGAGGAAGCCGAGGCCGAATTTCGCAGGTGCCGGTTGGTCGGTGCATTGTTGGAACTGCGCAATATGGCAACCGCCGCCGAGCTGATTGTGCGCTGTGCCATTATGCGCAAAGAGAGCAGGGGGCTTCATTACAATATAGACTATCCTTATACAGATCCCGCTTGGGCCCGCGATACAATTATTAACGATGAAGATAAACAATGAGGTAAGGGGAAAGGTTTATCTGGTTGGTGCGGGGCCGGGTGATCCGGGCCTTATCACCTTAAAGGGTGTGGATGTCCTCCGTAAAGCCGACTGCGTGGTTTACGACCGTCTGGCCAATCCGAAGCTTCTGCGTTACGCTAGGCCGGATGCTGAGCTTATATATGCCGGCAAACACCCGAACAAACATGCGATGAAGCAGGATGAGATAAACCGACTTTTGGTTCAGCGCGCGCAGGACGGCAAGGTGGTGTGCAGACTTAAGGGCGGAGACCCGTTTGTCTTCGGGCGCGGCGGCGAGGAGGCCGAAGCGCTTGCGGAAGCAGGCATACCGTTTGAGGTTGTGCCGGGTGTTACATCTGCGGTGGCGGTGCCGGCCTATGCTGGGATTCCGGTAACCCACCGCGACCTTTGTTCGGCTTTGGGCATTATCACCGGCCACGAGGATCCGACGAAGGGCGGTTCTTCGCTGAGATGGGCTGAGCTGGCTAAAGGCTTGGACACTTTGGTGTTTCTGATGGGAGTGGAGAACCTGCCGAACATAACGGCACAACTGCTTGACGCCGGCCTGCCTTCCGATACCCCGGTTGCGGTTGTGCAGTGGGGTACGTGGCCATCACAGCAGACGGTTACCGGAACCCTTGCGGATATAGTTCAGCGTGTTCAGGAGTTCGGCATTACATCCCCGGCGGTTACCGTGGTGGGGGATGTTGTCTGCCTGCGCCAAAAGCTGAGGTGGTTTGACAATAGACCTCTGTTCGGCTGGCGGGTGTTAGTGACGCGTACGCGCGAACAGGCGTCTGAAATGGCGGCGCTTTTGGAGGTGCTCGGTGCGGATGTGCTGGAGGTGCCCACCATTCGGTTGGAGCCGTTTCCAGAGCTTGACCTCAGCGGTGTGGACCTTGCTTCATATCAATGGATCATATTCACCTCAGCCAACGGTGTGCGGTTCTTTCTAAACCGTCTGATGGAGCAAGCCGGGGATATACGGAGCGTTGGTCCTGCGCGTTTGGCCGCCATAGGGCCGGCAACTGCCTCTGCCCTCTGCGAAAGAGGCCTGCGAGTGGATTTTCAGCCCAAGGAAGAGGTAGCGGAGGCAGTGGCGGCTGGTTTGCCCGGTCCTCTTGACGGAGTGCGTATTCTCATTCCGAGAGCGGAAGAGGCTCGGGATGCGCTTCCGGAAGGGCTTCGCGCTAGAGGAGCATTTGTGGATGTTCTGCCTGTATACCGGACTTTGCCTAACGAGCCTCCGGAAGCCGAGACCGCCGCCGAGATGCTGGCCAACGGCGAGATCCATCTGCTGACCTTTACGAGCTCATCCACAGTGCGGAATTTCGTGCGGCTGTTTGGGACGGACTGGCTCGTTTCGTTGGCAAATTCCGGGAAGCGTCCGCTTGTTGCTTGCATCGGTCCAATTACGGCTGAAACGGCCCGCGCCTGCGGCCTTCCGGTTGATGTGGTTCCGTCCGAGGGTTACACTGTTCCATCCTTGGTAAAAGCTGTGGCCGAGTATGTGGCGGCTGGTGCGTCGAGACCTGATGCACGGGTTTGACCTGGGCGTGAGCGAGGCGCAGGAGCTTCAGCGCGCGTTGAGCGTCTGCGTTGAGACTACCGATCGACTGCCGCCGGTTATTAAAAGTGTTTGCGGCGTGGATGTGTCGCACAGCCGTTTTTCAGCGCGTGTTTACGCCGCCGCCGTACTGCTTAGCTTTCCGGAGATGGATACGGTGGCCGAAGCTTTTGCGTTGAAGGATGTTTTCTTTCCGTATATACCGGGGCTTCTGGCTTTCAGGGAACTGCCGGCGGTGCTGGAGTGCATGGACAAACTCCCCGAGCTTCCGGATTTGGTGATAGTGGACGGCCACGGGTTGGCGCACCCAAGGAGGTTTGGCATAGCCTGCCACCTTGGGGTTTTGCTGGATGTGCCAAGCATTGGGTGTGCTAAGTCGGTGCTTGTTGGAGCCGCTCCGCCTCCCGGGAACAGCTTTGGCGACCGAACCGAACTGCGCGATGGTGCCGACCTGCTCGGATACGCCCTCAGAACGAGGCCGGGAGCCAAGCCGGTTTATGTTTCGCCAGGGCACCGGGTGTCTTTGGAGACGGCGGCGAGTTTAGTGCTTCGATGTTGCAAGGGCTTTCGGGTTCCAGAGCCCATACGCCAAGCCCACATGGCCGCCAATAGGGCCAGAAGTCAGGTTTGGTTTTGAAAACCAAAACCCAATCAGGGCAAGTACGCTGGTCGTTTTCTCTGGGAGCTTATTATAAGAGGAGGAGCAGTATGGCTTTTCCGGTTGTGCGGATGCGGCGACTGCGCCGAACACCTGCACTGCGCTCTATGGTTCGAGAAACGCGCCTTTCGATTCAACAGCTCGTGTACCCGCTTTTTGTAACCGCAGAAAGCGGCGTTAGGCGTGAAGTGCCGTCGATGCCGGGCTGTTTTCAGCTTTCCATAGAGAATCTAACGGCCGAAGCTGAAGAGGTGGCCGGTTTGGGCATCCCTGCCGTTCTGCTTTTCGGTCTGCCCGCGTCCAAGGATCCTGAGGGTTCCGAGGCCTATGCGGACAACGGGGTTATTCAGCGGGCGGTTCGCGCAGTAAAAGCCGCTGTGCCGGAGCTGATCGTTATCACCGATGTATGCATGTGCGAGTATACTTCTCACGGGCACTGCGGCGTGTTGGACCAGAGCGGATATGTGGTGAACGACCGCACGCTGGAGCTTCTCGGCAGAACAGCCGTGTCACATGCGGCCGCCGGCGCCGACGTGGTGGCTCCTTCCGACATGATGGACGGCCGTGTGCAGGCCGTTCGCCGGGCGCTGGATGAAGCCGGCTTTCACAACACACCCATTATGTCTTATGCGGCCAAGTACGCGTCCGCCTTTTACGGCCCGTTCCGCGAGGCGGCCGAAAGCGCCCCACAGTTCGGCGACCGCCGTCAGTACCAGATGGACCCGCCTAACCGCCGCGAAGCCCTGCGAGAGATAGCATTGGACATAGATGAAGGTGCCGACATTGTAATGGTTAAGCCTGCTTTGGCTTACTTGGACATCATCCGCGAGGCAAGAGACAGCTTCGACGTTCCTTTGGCGGCGTACAACGTAAGCGGAGAGTACAGCATGGTGAAGGCGGCCGCCAGAACCGGCTGGATCGATGAAAGGCGGGTTGTTTACGAAATTCTAACGGCTGTGGTACGCGCCGGCGCAGATATAGTTATCACGTACCACGCGAAAGAGGCAGCCGAATGGATGCGCAGAGGGATTTGGGAGGCGTGAAGCGCCGATATCGAGATCCGAAACCGCGAAGGCTTGCGGTATTTGACACCGGATACCTCGCCGTGGTATACTCAATGCCGGTGGTTTGGTTTCCGAAAGAGGTTTGCCGAAAAAAAACCGACGGCGATTGTTCGGGTTCGGCAAGTTTAGACAACGCCTGAAGGTGTGGAAGCGTGTATTACTTCATTCTGACCATACAAACTCTTTCTTGCATTGCTCTCATAGCCGCAGTGATGTCTCAGACCACCAAGAGCGAAGGGTTGTCTGGGACCATTGGCGGCAGGACAGAGACAAGCTTCAGGTTCAAGCCTGGCTTTGAAGAGCAGTTAGCCACCATTACTAAGTGGTGTGCAATTGCGTTTCTTGTAACCAGTTTCCTGGCTGCGGTGATAAGCCCCCGCTGAAATGCCGAGAAACGCTCTTGACATTGCGCAAGAACGCGGTATAATATTTGGCGCGGGGATATGGTGGAATTGGTAGACACGCTGTCTTGAGGGGGCAGTGGCGAAAGCCGTGAGAGTTCGAATCTCTCTATCCCCACCATTTTGGCGAAAGTTAAACGGCTTGGGCCTTTGGGCCTCGGGCCGTTTTTGCTTATACCATCCGGCTTCTAGATGAACACCGTCATCATCCAGCCTCTTCTTTTTAGAGCCATCTCGGCCTTCAGCTCCCCTGAAAGCCCCAATCGGCATGCTGGCTCTGCCGCGGCAAAAGAGGGGAGGAGCTTGCGAGTTTCTTACCAATTGTAGTTGTGGAATCGGCGGTTTTTTAAATCTTTGGGTTTTGGTTAAATGGAGTATCAGCGTATGCCCGAACCTGGCACACAAACAAGTTCTGGCTTCACAAAAGGCCAGCAAAGAATAACAGACAACCTAGATCAACTGCTGGAGGTTCTTCCTCCGGACATAAGGGAGAGTCTCGAGGCTCAACCCGGGCTTGAGGATCTGCTGGAGGTTGTGCTGGACCTGGGTAGAGAACCCGAGGCGCGCTTCCCGGGACGCGTTGCTTTTTTGCTGGAGCGACCGGTTTCTCACGAGGACCTGGAGTACGTTACCTCGCGTGTGGGAGAGTTCGGCAAAGACAACCGCGCCGGAATTGAGAGAACCCTGCACCGCATCTCTGCCATCAGGAACCGGAGCGGGCGCGTGGTTGGTCTTACCTGCCGCATCGGCCGTGCTGTTTACGGAACCATCGACATCATACGGGATGTGGTGGAGTCTGGAAAGAGCATTCTCATGTTAGGTCGCCCGGGGGTTGGCAAAACCACCAAACTGCGCGAGATGGCAAGGGTGCTGTCGGAGGAGTTCGGCAAGCGTGTGGTCATAGTGGATACATCCAACGAAATAGCCGGCGACGGAGACATACCGCACCCGGCCATTGGGCACGCAAGGCGCATGCAGGTGGCCCAGCCCGATCAACAGCATGCGGTTATGATCGAGGCTGTGGAGAACCACATGCCGGAGGTTATCGTAATCGACGAAATCGGAACGGAAGCCGAGGCCTACGCTGCCAGAACCATTGCGGAACGCGGGGTCCAGCTTATCGGTACTGCGCACGGAAACTCTCTGGAAAACTTGATGATGAACCCCACTCTGTGCGACCTAATAGGCGGGATCCAGGCTGTTACGCTTTCCGATGAAGAGGCCAAGCGGCGCGGTACCCAGAAAACCGTTCTGGAGCGGAAGGCCCCTCCCACCTTCGATGTGGTGATAGAGATCATGGAGATGGACAAGCTGGCCATTCACCACGATGTGGGAGAAACGGTGGACCAAATACTGAGAGGCAACCAGCCGAGGCCTGAAATTCGTGTTCGCACACCGGACGGTCAGGTGCAGGTGATACAAGAGCCTTCAACACGGCCGTCGTCGGTGCGCGACAGGCTTGTTGCTCAGGCGTCTTCCGCGGTGCGTTCGGAGGGAAGGGATTCCGAATTCCTCAAAAGCTCTCGAGCCTATCAGCAGGATTCTCAGCAGCAGCAACCAAAGAACATGGTCCGCATCTTCCCATATGGCGTGGCGCGCAGTCGCTTGGAGAGAGCTATTAACGATCTGCGCGCTCCGGCAGTGATAGCGCGAGATATGGACAGTGCCGACGCTGTTGTGGCATTGAAGGCCCACTACCGCCGCGAGCCGGGCAAGCTTAAGGATGCCTCTGGCCGCAACCTGCCAACGTTCGTGATACGGAGCAACACTTATGCCCAAATCGCCGGGGTCATCAGGGAGATGTTCCAAATTCCGGATATGGATGAGGAGGCACTGGCCATTCGAGACGCTGAGGAGGGCGTGGAGCGCGTTTTGGAAAACGGGGAGCCTGTGGAGCTTTTGCCCCAAAACGCG
>JBMFPP010000162.1:0-6155 GCA_049969055.1 Armatimonadota bacterium
AGCGAGGGTTCCGGCGGAAGCGAAAGGCAAAGCTCGTGCAGGCGAAGCGCGCACGGCGGCTGGATTTTCGCTGTGGGTATCTTTCCGGCTTCCAAAAGCTTTCCGGCAACTGCGTCGTACCACATCCAAACCAGCTCGCAGTCGGGAGGAAGTGCTCGGGAGGCGTTCAACCACAAAGCGGCGCGGAATTGGCTGTTCGGCTCCCAGCGAATGCGGTCATACTCGGCGCTTACCAGGTATGGAGCGTAGGCGGTGCGCACCGTCCAATAGGCCGGCTTCGGCCGCCCGTAGCAGTCTAGCACATTTGTACAGCTAGCGTTGGGCCAAGGCTCGTTGAACTGCCACGGGATGGCGCCTGCCGTGCGGAACTTCCGCCGACGGGTTGCTTCAACTGCGTACCGCAAACCCTCCGCTTGGAGCCACTGGCTTGCTTTCACGAAATCCTCTATACTGTTCACTCGGCCGAACAGCGCCTCCACGCGCTCTCGGTTTATCCACCAAGAGCCGTGGTGTACCCAAGCGGGGTTCGTGCTGTCCGGCGGCCACAGGTGTTTTTCGGACAGTGCTCTCTTCAGCGTGTCTAGGTTTGCCGCTCCCTCCACCCCAAACTCCGAGTGAAGCAGTGGATCGATCTCGTTGAAGAAGCGGTAGTGCTCTGGGTCGCCCAAGTACGTCCAGTTGCCGTGAACGTCGTGCATTCTGCCTTTATACTCCGGCGAAGCGCCGAACACCGGTCCTGAAGGCGAAGTCGGCAAGAAGATTCGGTCTGGATCCAGTGCCTGAACCGTTCTGCGCAAAGCGGCAATATTTGGGTGGTTCATATCCAGCGGCTTGAAATCTTTGGTGAAGAGCTCGTTTCCACCGCACCATATCACCAGGCACGGATGATTGCGCCGCCGTACCACCATTTGCTCTGCCTGAAGTCGCACATAGGCCAAATAATCCGAATCCTTGGAAGGCTCGTTGTCGATGCCTGAAGAGGACTGCGGAAACTCCTGCCACACCATTATTCCGGCTTCGTCGCACAGATTGTAGAACAGCTCGCGCTCCAGGAGGCCGCCGCCCCATACGCGAAGCAGGTTGCAGTTGGCTCGCTTTGCCATTTCAACAGCGCGGCGGTATTCGCGTTCGTGGAGGCGGCCGTACAGCTGTCTGATTGGGACCCAGTTCCAGCCCTTGATGAACGTTTTGATTCCGTTCACCTCCAAAACGTACGGCAGTGCGCCGGGAGGGGAGCTGTCGTTCGGCACCGCTCTCACCCGGCGGATACCGAACCGAATTGTGCGTTCATCCAGTGTGCGGCCGTCTTCAGCGATAACCGCTGAGCGAGCCGTGTACAAGGGTTGTTCTCCACTGCCGTTGGGATACCAAAGGCGGGGGTTTTCGACTGGTATGTCCAAGATGCAGCGCGAGGTTCCCGATTCACTGCAAACTATCGGAACGGCGGTTGAAGCTATCTCTTCGCCTTCCGGGTTGGCGATGGAAACGGCAACAGAGCCGCGGAGAGGGGCAGTTGTGCTGAACTCCACGGTTGTGCGCACATTGGCTCTGCTTGGCATATCCAGGGCGGTTTCCGAAACCTCTGGGCGCACCCACACATCTGTTATGCGGGCTTCTTCGCTAATAATGAGCAGGACATCATCCCATATGCCCAGGGGGACCAACCTAGTGCACCAATCCCACTGGTAAGCGAAACGCGGCTTCCACAGCCTTATGCGGCTTGTCCATCCGATCTGCCCCTGAACGTCGGGCTCGAATGGAGCATGTTCAACAACCACCAAAAGCGTGTTGTTTCCGCCATAGCTGATTACGTCCGAAACGTCGAATTCGAAGGGGGTGAAAGTTCCAGAGTGTTCACCAAGCTTGCGTCCGTTTAGAAACACGTGGCACGAAAAGTCCACACCTTCAAATCTGAGGTAAGCGCGTTTTCCCGAGTGTTGTGGGTCCACTTTAAACTCTTTGCGGTACACCCAATCTCTTTGGCTTGTCCACTCGCATGCGCGGCTGTTGAAATCCCGATCTGGATCCGGAATTAGGCCGGCGTCGAGAAGGTCGCTTTGGACATCTCCGGGAACGGTTGCCGGAATCCAACCGCCGGCAGGAGGATTGAGGTTGTCCAAATCAACATCGGGCTGTCCGATTCTTCTCCACACCCACTCTGTTGGAACCAATCCCAAGATCTTCCAATCGCTTCCGCTAAGCGGTATAACCATACGAGCGACCTCCAATTGTGGTTTCACAGGGTCAACGTTTCACTTTCAATTTATTCGCTGTGGCAAACAAGCCTTCTCGCTCAGTGCATAAAGGTGTGCAATGCAGGTGGTTTTTGGTTTCCGCAAACAGGCTTTCAACTGCATATTTGCCAGGAGATGCTGTGGTTGACTCTGCCCAGCGCTCAGGCTAAACTGAAGTTGGTTGCTAGGCAGCGCCGCTTCCGGAGCCTGGGCGGTGCTGAAGATTAGGTTTTGCGCCTCAATTTTCCACTCAGCGTGGCATCTGCTTTTGGTGGTGGATAAGGATTGAAAAATATCGTGGTGCTTGGTTCGGCCAACACCGATTTTGCAGTTTCCGTTCCGCAGATACCGAAGCCCGGCCAAACCGTCATCGGGGGAGATTTGGTCCGCGCCGCCGGAGGCAAAGGGGCCAACCAGGCAGTGGCCGCGGCAAGGCTCGGCGCCGAGGTTGTTTTTATAGGATGCTTGGGTGCGGACGACTTAGGTGATGCCTACATCCAAAATTTGGAGAAAGAAGGCATTGATACTCGGTTTGTGCATCGGATACAGGGGCGGCCGTCTGGGGTGGCCCTTATCTTTGTTGGGCCCGGCGGCGAAAACGCCATTGCTGTTGCCCCAGGGGCTAATTCATGCCTCACGCCTGAGCACGTTGATGAAGCATCCTCGGCTATTGCGGAAGCCGACTGTGTTGTTGCTCAACTTGAAGTGCCGCTCGATGCCGTTTGCCGTGCGGCGGAATTAGCCAGGCAGTACGATGTAACTTTTATCTTGAATCCGGCGCCGGCTCCAAATCAGCCGCTTCCAGATGCTTTACTGAGGAATACCGATTTGCTCATCCCGAACCGCCACGAGGCCGCCGCTATTGCCGGCTCCGACTGCGCACCGGAAGAGCTGATCGTTAAACTCTCCAGTTTGGGTGTAAGAACTGTTGTTATGACTTTGGGTCCCGACGGCGCCTTAGCGGCGTCTCAGTCTGATAATTCCGAAACCCAAATCTTTTCAGTGCCTGGCTTTAAAGTTCCTGCGGTTGATGCCACCGGGGCTGGAGACTGCTTTACTGGGGCGCTGGCTGTGGCCGCGGCAGAGAAGCGGGCACTGCGTGATGCCGTGGTGTTTGCCAACGCGGCCGCGGCTCTTTCTGTTACAAAGATGGGAGCACAGCCGTCTCTGCCTACGCGGCGCGAGGTGGAGCAGTTTCTAGAGGAGGTGGCTCGTTTATGAGCGGCGCCGTCAATCTTAAAGCCGATTTTCTCAAGCCGATAGAGGGCGGTGTCACCGCTCCAAAAGGCTTTTTGGCTTCTGGGGTGCGCTGTGGCTTGAAGACGCAGGGGCCGGATCTGGCGCTTATAGTGTCTGATCGGCCTGCCGCCGCGGCCGCGATGTTTACGTCCAATGTAGTAAAAGCCGCTCCGGTTGTGGTGAGCATGAAGCATGTGTCCAGCGGCTGGGTTAGAGCTGTGGTTGCCAACGCCGGCAATGCCAACGCGTGCACAAGAGAGCAGGGTCTTCGAGATGCCGAGGCTATGGCCCGGCACACCGCTGAGCTTTTGAGGGTTTCCCCGCAGGAGGTGCTGGTTGCATCCACCGGTGTAATCGGCCATCTTTTGCCGATGGATAAGGTGCTGAAAGGCATAAAGGATGCGGTCAGCTCTTTGAGCGCCAGCGGCAGTGGCGATGCCGCCAAAGCTGTAATGACCACGGATACCAGACCCAAAGAGTATGCTTTCGAGATGGCTATTCCGTCAGGCTCTGAGGCTTCGGGTTGCAGGAAAGTGCGAGTAGGCGGTATTGCAAAAGGCTCCGGCATGATATGCCCAAACCTCGCCACGATGCTCTGCTTCATCACTACCGACGCTCCCGTTTCACCAACAGCGCTTGGTCAGGCGCTGAAAAACGCGGTGGACGCCTCCTTCAACTGCTTAACCGTTGATGGTGATGGAAGCACCAACGACACGGTGTTTGCGCTGGCCAACGGAGCCGTCGGCGGGCCGAATTTGGAGGAGGACCGCAAGCAGTACTCCCTGTTTTGCGAGGGGTTGACCGAGCTGTGCTGTTTGCTAGCTCGAGAGCTTGCCCGCGACGGCGAAGGGGCAACTAAGCTGGTTACGGTTGTGGTGGAGGGAGCCGCAGATGATGCCCAAGCACGTGCCGCCGCTTTTGCTGTTGCCAACTCTAACCTTGTGAAAACAGCCCTGTTTGGGAACGATCCGAATTGGGGAAGGGTTCTGGCGGCGGCCGGGCGCTCCGGCGCGCAGTTTTCTTTGGATGAGACAAGCTTGTATTTTGGCCGGACACCGGTTTTCGAGAACGGCAGTCCGGTTGATTTCAACGCAGACGAGCTTCGCGCCGTACTTTCCGCCGGGGAGGTGGAAATTCTGCTTAGGCTAGGTGGCGGTCCGGGCTGTGCGCGCTATTACACGTGCGACCTGTCTTACGATTACGTCCGCATAAACGCGGAATACCACACTTAAGCAAATTTTTGCCACTGCAGTTTTGTAAAGCTTCAGATACAACACAACTTAACGAGGTTTTGAAAGTGGTAACAGCATCTGAACGTGCCGCTATTATTTCAGAGGCGCTTCCGTACATCCGAAAATACCACGGGCGGACTCTGGTTATAAAGTACGGCGGGCACGCCATGGTGGATGAACAGCTGAAGGAAAGCGTTATTCGCGATGTGGTGCTCCTTCATTATATGGGAATGCGTCCGATACTGGTTCACGGCGGCGGCCCGGAGGTTTCCGAAGCGATGGAGCGCCTTGGAAAGAAGCCTACTTTTGTCAACGGGCTCCGCGTGACGGATGCCGAAACCATGGAAATCGTGGAGATGGTGCTTGCGGGGAAGACGAACAAGGGGCTTGTATCGCTGATACATCAATGCGGGGCAAAAGCCGTTGGTCTCAGCGGTAAAGACGGAAACTTAATTCTGGCGCGCAAGGTACAACCCTCCGGCGGTATTGACCTTGGCTTTGTGGGGGAGATTACCCAGATTAACCCGGAGCTTTTGGACCTTTTGGCGTCCGCCGGCTATATTCCCGTCGTTTCATCGGTTGCTGTAAGCGAAACCGGCCAAACCCTCAACATCAACGCTGACATTGTTGCTGGAGAGATGGCCGCGGCGGCCAAAGCCGCTAAACTTGTGCTGTTAACCGATGTTGAGGGGGTTCTGCGCGATGTGAGCGACCCTTCTTCCTTGATCTCGGTTCTCACAGCAGCCGAAGCCCGGGAGCTGATAGCCTCCGGCGCGGTGGACCGCGGCATGATACCCAAGATCGAGGCCTGCCTAACCGCTGTGGAGAAAGGCGTAGAGGCCGCCCACATAATCGATGGGAGAAAGCCGAACGCGCTGATCATGGAGATTCTCACAGACCAAGGGATCGGTACCATGGTGGTTCGGGATTAACTGCCTGGAGGCATTACACAATGGAGTGGTTCGGGGGATGCTCAATCGGAGAGGTTGTTGTTGCCCGGTTTGACCACGGCGATGATCTTCTGGAGTCCATCGCGCAGTTGGCACGGGAAGCCGACATCCACACCGGCGTGGTGGTATCGTGCATAGCAACGGTGGATCGCTGTAGGCTTCACCGCATCACCACCACAAATTACCCTCCGCACGACCAGTTTGTGGAGCGTGAGGGCCCGATAGAAATCGTGTCGGCTCAGGGAGTTATTGCCAACTATCAGCCGCACATCCACTTTGTTGGGGCGGATCTACTGGGAACTTTCGCCGGCCATCTGGAGCCGGGTTCCCGTGTGCTTTATTTGGCAGAGGTATGCGTGCTTAAGCTGAGCGGCACTGCTCTTGGGCGCACGCCGGACCCCCAAACCGGCATCAACAAGCTGGGCCCCTGCGAAAGCTAACCGCACCGAGCCGCCTAAAGCAGTGAGTTTTTCCTTTACGAGCATCAAACGCAGGAGTGC
>JBMFPP010000163.1:0-6106 GCA_049969055.1 Armatimonadota bacterium
GACGTATGCGCCGCGCCGACGGCTCCGCCTTTTGCCGTTATCGCCATGGGAAAGCTGGGCGGGAGAGAGCTTAACTACAGCTCCGATGTTGATCTGCTTTTCGTTTACGATGCCCCTTCTGGCGGCGATACTGCTTCATTCGGTGAGGCCAATCGTCTTGCAGAGCGTCTTGTGGCGGCTTTGAGCAAGCCAACGCAGGAGGGATATTTGTTCCGCTGTGACATTCGCCTGCGGCCCGGAGGGCGTTCTGGGTATTTGGCGAGATCGCTCTCTGCTTATCTGGAGCATTACAACCGCGATCCGGATATCCTCGAGCGCCAGGCATTGATTAAGGCCCGGTTTGTGGCAGGGGACCCCGAGGTGGGTCGGCGGTTCGTGGAGGCGACTCGGCCGTACGCTTATCAATCGGTGGTTTCCGCCTCCTTTTTCGATGAGGTGCGCGCGAACAAAGAGATGTTGGAACAGAGGGCGGAGATAGACGGCCAGACCAGCGTGAAAGAGGGGCGCGGCGGCATTAGAGATGTGGAATTTGCGGTTCAGTTTCTGCAGATGCTGTTCGGCGGGCGGTTGGTGTCTCTGCGTACGGGAAACACGCTGGATGCGATCGACCGCCTTACCGCGGCCGGCTTGCTTTCCACTGAGATGTCTTTTCGGCTTCAGGCCGCTTATGTGTTCCTGCGCACAGTTGAACACCGGCTTCAGCTTCTGCACGACCTCCCCGTTCGCCATATTCCATCGGACGAGGGCGAACTCAGTGCCCTTGCGCGCAGGTGCGGCTTCGGCTCGCCGGACGAGTTTAAGCAGGAGTATGCCAGATGCACCAAAACCGTTCGTGAGGCGTTTACGGAGATATTCCACGTGGCCGAGCACGTTGGTACTGCATCTGAAGGTGGGCGGCTTCGGGGGCTTGTACAAAACATAGACGTTCCTGCGGCGCAGCAGGCGGTATTGACCCACCTTGCAGAGGCTGGCTTTGAAGAGCCGGAGCGTGCCTTTCAGGTTCTGAAGAGAATGGCGCTGGGCACGGAAGCGGCTCCATCAACATCTGCCCAGCGGCGTGCTTTGTCTGACTTGGCGGAGGATCTTATCCGCGAGGCGGCGGCTTCAGCAGGTCCCGAAGATGCTCTCGAGCTGTTCGAAAAGCTGAGCGAGCAGTTGGGTTCAGTGTCTTTCCTGAAGAGCTTGGCCGAGCAGAAGGGCACGGCTGGCGGTGAGCATGCGCTTCGGGTTTTGTGCACCGTCGGCGGCGGTGCTCCCGTGCTTGCACAGATCCTGATCAGGTTTCCGGAGCTTGTGGACGCGGTTTTGGATCCGAGCTTTGGCATCACTGCGCCTTCGCGGGATGAGCTTGAAGGCGAGTTGAGGGCGCGCATTTCGGCGGCGCGCTCTCCGGAGGGGGTTGCACGTGCGCTGAGGCGGTTCCGGGCGAAGCATTTTCTTCGCATAGGGATTGCTGACGTTCTGCACGGTGTCGACGTGGAGCAGGTGTGCTTCCAGCTTACAGAGCTTGCGGATGTAATCATTGCCGGCGCACTGGGGCCTGAGGTAAACGGATTTGCTGTGCTGGGGTTGGGCCGCTTGGGGGGCGGCGAGATGCAGTATGGATCGGACCTGGATATGATGTACCTCGCGGCTTTGCCGGACAGGCGGTTCCTGAAGATGGCCGAGGAGTTGAACCATCTTTTAACCGCGCTTACTCCGGAAGGAAAGCTCTACGACGTGGACCTTCGACTGCGTCCAGACGGCAGATCCGGGAGGCTTTCGATGTCGTTGGAAGGAGCTCTTGCCTACTACAGAGAGCGCGCGCAGGTTTGGGAGAAGCAGGCCATGGTTAAAGCAAGGTTTGTGGCCGGAGACCGCGGGCTGGCGGACGCTTTTTTGGCTTCTATACAGCCAATAATATATCCGGAGTCTTTTCCGGAGGAATATGCTGAAGAGATACGCAGGATGAAGGGGCGCATCGAACGAGAGCGCCTTAACCCAGTGGAAAGTGATCGAGACCTTAAGTTGGGAGTTGGCGGCCTATCCGACGTGGAGTTTTTAGTACAGCTTCTTCAAATGCAGTACGGCGGTGGAAACCCGCGTCTGCGGCGAACCAGCACCCTGTCTGCACTGAGGGAATTGGGGGCCTGCGGAATTCTGACCGAAGAAGAAGTGAGGTCCTTAGCAGATGCTTACAGGTTTAACCTGAGAACCAGAAATGCTTTGTATCTTTTGGGGGCCGCTCAGCCGAATGTAATTCCTGAGGATAAGCGCCTGTTGGTGAGGCTGGCGAAAAGGCTTGGCTATCGGTCGCCTGATGAGCTGGCGGCTGAGCACCGGGCGCTTGCTGCAAAAGCCAGGGGTATTTTTGAGAACAGGTTCGGTCTTGGGCCGGATGCACGGTGAGAATGCCGACGCCGGCACAACCTCTGTTTGCCTTTAGGCTTGATATCTAAGCCGGATTGTGATAATCTTTTGTGTGGCCGCGGCAAGATGCGAGTTTTGTGCCGCAGGCGATAACGCACCTCACCCCGCTTCGGTTGACACCTGCAAAGGGTGCCTTGGCGTGGGGGTGGCAAAACCGAAGGAAGGAGAAAGGATACTTTGGCGTCCGTTACTATGAAAGAGCTTCTGGAGGCCGGAGTTCACTTCGGCCACCAGACCCGCCGCTGGAACCCCAAGATGAAAAGATATATCTACGGGGGGCGCGGGGGTATTTACATCATAGACTTGCATCAGACTCTGAAGCTTTTTGATGAAGCTCAAAAATTCATCCAAGAGGTTGCCCAGAGAAACGAGCCGATTTTGTTCGTCGGCACAAAGAAGCAAGCTCAAGACGCTGTGGAAGAAGCTGCCAAACGCTGTCGTCAGTACTATGTGAACCAGCGGTGGTTGGGCGGTATGTTGACCAACTTCACAACGATTCAGAGCCGGATTCAGAGACTGCGCGAGTTGGAGCAGATGGAAGCTGACGGAACTCTGGAGCGCCTCCCCAAGAAGGAAGCGGCAAGGCTTTTGGATGAGAAGGAGAAGCTGGAGCGGTTTTTCGGCGGTATAAAAGATATGCCCGGGCTGCCCGGAGCGCTGTTCGTCGTGGATACCAAGAAGGAGCACATAGCGGTTGCCGAGGCACGCAAGCTGGAGATCCCTGTGGTGGCTATTGTGGATACCAACTGCGATCCCGACGAGGTTGATTATGTAATCCCGGGCAATGATGATGCAATTCGAGCTATTAAGCTGATAGCGAACAAGATCGCAGACGCTGTCCTCGAAGCGAGACCTGACTTGCTGGAGCAACCGGAAGAAGCTGAAGCCGAAGCGGCGGCCGAGGAGGCAGAAGCTGAAGAGGCTATCAAAACCGCTGAGGAGATCCGAACCATTCGCGAGGCGGACGAGGGCGAGGTCGAGCTGGAAGAGGAAGACTACACGCTTGCAGGGTTTGAAGAAGAAGAGTAGCTCTGCTTTGCGCATTTTGATTTTAAACGGGCGCGAGCCGGATGTGTCCGGCTCGTGTCCCGCATATCCAATACAGATTGAGAGGTAGTTGTGTAACATGGAGATCACAGCACAGCAGGTGAAAGAGCTGCGCGAGAAAACAGGCGCGGCAATGATGGATTGCAAACGTGCATTGGAAGAAAGCGGAGGCGTTGAATCTAAAGCAATAGAGATTCTTCGCAAGAAGGGTCTGGCCGTGGCCGCGAAGCGCGAGTCTAAGGTTACCAGCGAAGGCGTCATAGGCTCATATATTCATATGGGTGGAAAGATCGGTGTCTTGGTTGAGGTGAACTGCGAAACGGACTTCGTGGCCAGGACCGACGAGTTCAAAGAGTTGGCAAAGGACTTGGCTATGCACATATCGTGGGCCAAACCGGAGTACGTAGACAGGTCGGAGATCCCGGAGGAGCGTTTGGAGCAAGAGAGGGAGATCCACCGCCAGTGGGCAATTAGCCAGGGCAAACCTGAATCGGCCATTCCTAAGATTGTGGAAGGGCGAATGGAAAAGCAGTTCTTCCAACAGGTGTGTTTGATGGACCAGCCGTTCATCAAGAATGAAGACATAACAATACGCGACTTGGTGAACGAGAAGATGGGCCGTTTGGGCGAGCGCATAGTAGTGCGGCGCTTCGTGAGGATGAGAGTAGGGGAAGAGTAAGTGCCCTGCGGCGAACCTAAATGGAAGCGGGTGGTTTTGAAGCTGTCTGGCGAGGCTTGTGCTGGGGAATCGCGCAGCGGCCTCGATATGCAAGTGGTGCGCTTCATAGCCCGCGAGATCCAAAAGGTTGTTGCCCACGGCGTTCAGGTAGCTGCGGTAATCGGTGGGGGAAATCTTATAAGGGGAGCCCAATTGGCCATGTCCGGCATGGTTGACCGGGCCAGCGCAGATTATATGGGTATGCTGGCCACGGTCATTAATGCGCTTGCCATCCGGACGTGTTTGGAGAACCTGTCTGTTGAAACAAGGGTTCAGACGGCTATCAGCATGCCTGAGGTGGCAGAGCCGTTCATCAGACTTCGGGCCATTAGACACCTCGAGAAGGGAAGGGTGGTTATTTTTGCCGCAGGCACGGGAAACCCGTTTTTCACAACAGATACCGCCGCGGCTCTGCGCGCCGCCGAAATCGGAGCCGAAGTGCTCTTGATGGCCAAGAACCGTGTTGATGGGGTTTATGATAAAGATCCAAATAAGTACGTGGGTGCCCAGCGTTTCGATAGGTTATCTTACGAAGAGCTGTATTCCAGGCAGTTGAAGGTGCTGGATCTCACCGCGCTGTCTTTGGCCATGGAGAATAAGCTTCCGATAGTGGTTTTCGATATAGCCAAGGAAGATAATATTGTTCGTGCCGTGTTGGGCGAACCGGTGGGAACTTACATAGGGAGCGATGTCGATGGTTGAGGAGATACTCTCTGATGCCGAAGAAAGAATGAAAAAGGCGGTGGAGGACCTCCGCCGGGAGCTGAACACGATTCGCACCGGCAGGGCTTCTCCCGCACTTTTGGACCGCATCATGGTGGATGCGTATGGGAGCCAAATGCCCTTAAACCAGGTTGCCACCATATCGGTTCCGGAGCCTAGGGCGCTTCTCATCTCTCCGTGGGACCGCAATGTGCTTCCAGCCATCGAGAAAGCCATCTTGAAGTCCGACCTGGGTTTGACTCCCACAAACGATGGAACCAATATCAGATTGAACATTCCTCCTTTGACGGAAGAGCGGCGCAAGGAGCTGGTGAAGAGAGTGCATAAGCTGGTGGAGGAGCATAAGGTTGCCGTGCGCAATGTGCGCCGCGACGCGAATGAAGAGCTGAAGCGATTGGAGAAGAACCGCGAGCTTTCCGAAGACGAGGTCCGCAGAGCTTCCGAAAGGACTCAGAAGCTTACCGACAAGTACATTTTGGAGATGGACAAAATTCAGGCGGCCAAGGAGCAGGAATTGCTCGAGGTGTGAGCGCGTGCAAAGGTGCCGGACAGGGAAACGGAACTGCTTCAAGCGATAGATCGGTCCCGCCTTCCAAGGCATATCGCCATAATAATGGACGGGAATGGGCGGTGGGCGGAACAACGAGGTATGCCGCGTATCTCCGGGCATTCTCAGGGCAGATATGCCGTGCGCCGCACAGTTGAGGCGTGCCGAGAGCTTGGAGTTGGTTACCTCACCCTGTATACTTTTTCTGTGGAAAACTGGCGCCGGCCCCGTGAAGAAGTTGAGGCGCTAATGTCCCTTATAGAGGTGGTTGCCAGGGAGGAAACCGAGGACCTGCATCGAAACAATGTGCGTGTAAATGTGATCGGCCGCCGAGAAGGTCTCCCCCAGTCCCTCTTGGACGAGCTTGACCGCGATGTGGCTTTAACGCGCGGGAACAGCGGCATGGTCCTCAACCTTGCAATCAACTACGGCGGAAGAGCCGAGATTGTGGACGCGGTGAAGCACCTTGTGGCAACAGCGAAAAACCCAGAGGAGATTGACGAGGAGGCAATCTCAAACGCTTTGTACACTCGCGGTCAGCCGGACCCGGATTTGCTGATCCGCACTGCCGGTGAACAGCGCTTAAGCAACTTTCTTTTGTGGCAGATGGCCTACTCCGAAATATATGTGACCGATGTGCTTTGGCCGGATTTCACCAAGGC
>JBMFPP010000164.1:0-6101 GCA_049969055.1 Armatimonadota bacterium
CGCGCTGCCAAATCTACAACCCTGATTACGTTGTGGTTCAAGATCCCACGATCATCGGTGCGGTTGACGTTGCTGCCGGCCTGAAGCCCGGGGGTTTGGTTCTTGTGAATACAGAACGCCCGGTGGAGGCCCTTGGTTTTCCCAGCCATGTTAAAGTAAAGACGGTTCCAGCTTCGCGCATAGCCAACGAAATTCTCGGCCGCCCCATTCCAAACACGGCCTTGTTGGGAGCGTTTGCGGCGGCAACCGGAGAGCTCAGCTTAAACGCGGTGCTGGAAGCAGTTCGCGAGCGCTTCAGCGGAGAGCTGGCCGAGAAGAATGCGAGGGTTGTGCAAGAAGCCTACGATTACGTTCGAGGAGCGAACAAATGAAATTGACTGTTGGAGCTGTCGGTCGCCCCGGAACAACTGCTCCCAATAGAACTGGCGACTGGCGAGTTTTACACCCGGAGTTTCTGCACGAGAAGTGCGCGGGATGCAGTCTGTGCGCTATGGCCTGTCCCGAAGGGTGCGTTACCGGGGACCCGAAGGCCAAGAAGTTCGACTATGATGCGTATTACTGCAAAGGATGCGGATTGTGCGTGGCGGTTTGCCCCGTCGGCGACATCCGTATGGTAGCGGAGACACGCTGATGCGAAAGGTATTGGAAGGTTCTATTGCTGTTGCAGAGGCCGTTAAGGCATGCAGACCCCATGTTATCTCTGCATATCCGATCACGCCTCAGACTCACATAGTTGAGGGCTTGGCGAAGATGGTTGCTGACGGCGAACTCAAAGCTGAGTTTGTAAACGTGGAAAGCGAGTTCGCCGCGGCGTCTGTGGTGCTTGGTGCCAGCGCAGCCGGAGCGCGCGTGTACTCGGCAACAACCTCACAGGGATTGTTGCAGATGAACGAAGTGCTTTACAACATCGCCGGCATGCGCTTGCCTGTTGTTATCTGCGGAGTTAACAGGGCCGTTTCTGCTCCTCTCAATATCTGGAACGACCAGCAGGATACCATCTCCGTTCGCGATGCCGGGTGGATACAGCTCTACGCGGAGAATAACCAAGACGTGATGGACCTGCACATACAGGCATATCGAATAGCGGAGGACCATCGCGTGCTCCTGCCCGTGCTGGTTTGTATGGATGGATTTGTTTTAACGCATACGTTCGAGCCGGTTGAAATTCCGGATCAGGAAAAGGTTGATAAGTTCCTCCCTCCCTATAAACCGCTTTACAAGCTAACGCCCAAAGAGCCGCTTACTTTCGGTATGTACGCGGGTCCAGATTGCTACATGGAGTTCCGCTACATGCTTCAGGAAGCTATGGAGCGCGCGGCTGGAGTGATCGAAGAAGTAGCTGAGGAGTTTGCGGAGATATTCGGCAGGTACTCTGGTGGTTTAATCGAGGAGTACTACACCGAGGACGCAGAAACGGTAATTATTTCTCTCGGTTCGGTTGTTGAGACTATTAAGGAAGTTGTTGACAAGCAAAGGGCCGCGGGGAAGAAGGTTGGATGCTTGAAGATAAGGGCTTACCGGCCTTTCCCTGCGGATCGGATAAGGCAGGCACTGCGCAACGCTAAGCGTATAGCCGTTTTAGAGAAGTGTATTTCCATCGGTGCTCTGCCGCCGGTTGCCACAGACGTTCGAGCCGCTTTCCAGTCCGCGGGCGGCGGCCCCGAGATTAGTGCGTTTGTGGCAGGTTTAGGCGGAAGAGACATTCCAAGTGAGTCTATCGAGAAGATTATTGAACAGGTCGAGAGCGGGCAGAAAGATTTGACGTTTGTGGATCTGCAGAAGGAGCTTTTGGAAGAGGAGGTGACCGCATGAGCAGTGGAAACGGATGGAGTCCTATAACCCCCGGACACGCCGCGTGTGTGGGGTGTGGAGAGATGCTGGCGGTTAGGCTTGCGTTAGAAGCGGCCGGACCGAATGTGATAGTTACGTGTGCCACTGGCTGTATCGAGGTCACCACTACGCGGTACCCGCAGTCGGCCTGGAATATTCCTTGGATTCACTCTTTGTTTGAGAACGCAGCGTCGGTGGCTTCGGGGATATACCACGCCCTGAAGGCTATGGGGCGCGAGGACGAGGCCAAGGTCATCGCCATGGGCGGCGATGGGGCAACGGCGGACATCGGAATTGGCTGTCTTTCCGGGATGCTTGAGCGCGGGGACGATGTGCTTTACCTTTGCTTCGACAACGAGGCGTACATGAACACGGGCGTACAGCGGAGCGGCCTTACGCCTTTCGACGCCCACACGACCACGAGCCCCAGCGGTAAGGAGTCTATGGGCAACCCCACGCGCAAGAAGGACATGCCCTGGATAGCCGCCGCTCATGGGGCACCTTACGTGGCAACGGCCAGCCCTGCCTTTGCCGCGGATATCAGGCGGAAGATTCAGAAGGCGCTGTCTATCAAGGGGCCGAAGTACATTCAATTCCATTCGCCGTGCCCCTTGGGCTGGGGTTTTCCGCCGGAGCGGGCCATAGAGATTGCCAAGCTGGCGGTTGAGACGGCATGTTATCCTATCTTCGAAATAGTGAATGGAGAGCTAACTGGAGTGCGAAAGTTGAGAAACAGGCGCCCGGTGGAGGATTACCTCAGACCGCAGGCGCGCTTCCGCCATCTGTTCCGTCCGGGTGGTGAGGAGGAGCTTGCGCGAATCCAGGCAATTGCGGACGAGAACGCCCGAAGGTACGGAATTGATATGGAGCCGCCGGCGAAGCAGTCGGAAGGCTGAATCCACTGTTGAGCCGGGTTTGACGGAAGTTTGGGCTGTGGCATTTTTGCCGCAGCCCTAAAATTTTGGGAGGAGGGAATAGTGTTTAGCGAGCGCGGAGGATGTACTGGATGTTGAAGAGATGCAATGCAGGTTGTTCGGAGGCATTTGGGATAAGCCAAGAGTAAGTGAGGTTTATGCCGTTTTGCACGCACCACGAAATTCCCAAGCCCAAAGCGTTCTCCTTCCCGCTTATCCAATCCCCCTGAAGTGTGAACCGTTTCCACGTGTAATCGATTCCGAGCAGGCCTCTTTTTGCGCCGTCGACGGCAATGGTTCCTATGTGAAATCTAAAGGGATTATCCAAACCAAACCCCGCTACTAGGTACGGCTGGGCGGTACTGCCGCAGATGTTCTGTACCCCGATTGCAACCGCCGGGCGTCTGCGCGTGTGATTCCAGAGTCTGAATTTGGCGTTTAAAAGGGGCGAGCTTTCGGCTTTGTTGATGCAGTTGTCCACCCCAAACTCAATTCCCGGAGCAACCCCGAACTGGAGGAGCGCATACCTGGTCTGCGCGGTGCCAAACGGGCGCTTTTCTGCATCTGTTTGGAATTCGAGGCTGACAATGCCGGGCTCGTAAACGTCTGCAGTTGGTATTAGGTTTAAGCCGTTCGGTGCGGTCAGCAAGGTGTTAACCACGAGAAGAGTGAGGTGAAAAATTGATGAAAGCATTTTTCTTACCGAACCCTCAATCGACCAAATATTGGGATTTATTAATACTCCTGACGGTAATCAGCGGTCCTGAACCATTTTATCGATAATGATATTCATTGTCAATATGATTGCTTAAGTGTAGAACAAAGAGATGGACAGCGGAGGCGTTCCTGGGCCCTTGGCTGGGTTGGCGATTGTGAAAGAGTTTCCTGCAGAGCCTCCTCAGTGAGCACAAGGGTTATGTCGTAATCGGAGGCGGCGTCAGCGCGGCCGGCTGTACGCGATCCGGAGAGCACAGCACCTAAAACGCAGGGATCTGCCTCCTGCTGTTTTGGGAACTGGGCAAGCGCTTCGTCGGGCATGGGATTTCATCCTCCGAAGGGAGGTTCGCCTTGTATTGAAACTATCAGCTCCGAAGCCTTGGCTACAGCCTCTGCCTCGCCCTCAACCAACAGCCAAACGGCGCCTTCGGCGCCGCAGATGCCTCCGGAGGCTATAACGCTGGCTTTCACGCCCGGGACGAGGGTTTGAACGGCTTCTATTTCGGTTATGATGGTGCCGGTTACGGGGAACAATCCGGGGACTCCGTCACCAACCACCTGCCCTCCTTGACCAAGGCGGCGGGCCAATTCCGTGATGCTATCGCTGATGCACTTTTCAAAACCAACCGGTATTATGTAGTGAATCCCCCTCGAGATCACGGTGCCGTAGGTGGCTCCCACGGTGCCGCCGGTTGGATGACCCACCAATATTCCTGCTATCCGCTCGGCGTAGTTCAGCGCATTTGCGCCCTTGATCAGCACATCGCCGCGCTGCATTTCTGCCACAGCTTGGGGAACCGTAACCCCCTCCCATATTTGGCCTTGCTTGAAAACCACATCCGGCAGTTTCTCGGATGCCATGCGCGGCGGGGTTTGCGGTTTTGCAGGAAGCGTGACCCCGGTGGTGTATGCGGTTTTGTCTATCTTTTTTGAGAGCAGTTCTTCCACTATATATGCATTGGTTGAACCTTTCGCCACCGCCAAGATTCCGTTCTTCATGGCGCTTTGGACTTCTGGCAAAGCCGCGACGCCTTTGGCAATGAGGCGTTTGGATTCCGAAACCGTAAGCGCAAAACAAGCTTTGTGTTTCAATGTAAAGCACCTCCGTTGCTTTCGTTAATGTTTGGTTTTAAAGCTGAGGAATGCCGCGGGACGCCAGCTCGGCCTTCAGTGCCGCACGAATTTTAGCTTCCACTGCAACGCGGTTGGCCGGTGGGACCGGCGCATCCAGCCGGTAGGTGGTCTTTACAGCGTCTGCGGAGATTGGGCCGTAGAGCTTTATGTCGGGCGGGGAGTTCGGATCTTCGGCTACTGCGTGGGCAACTGAGCTTGCAACCCCCTCAATGCGCGCAGGATCTGTGTCTGCCGGGATGCTGAATTCCACCGGTATCCTGTATGGGCCTCGTGAGTAGTTGGTAACCAGCGCGATGTCTCCGTTGGCGATGGTGGTCAGCCGGCCAGATTCGTCGCGGATGCGCGTTACGCGCATTCCGATCTCCTCCACCACGCCTGTAGCGGAACCGATGGTGACGTAATCTCCCACAGAGATTTGGTCTTCCAGCAGGATGAAGAAACCGTTGATCACATCCCGAACCAACCTCTGCGCACCGAAACCGACTGCCAAGCCTGCTACTCCGGCTGTTGCTAGTACCGACGTTGGGTCGAAGCCCAATATCTGCATAAAGCGGACCCCTGCTATGAAGATCAGGATATAGTAGGCAGCGCTCGAGGCCAGTGCTTCGAGCGTGCGAAGGCGTGCGGATTTCCCGGGTCCAGCCTTTTCGGCTTTGGCTTGCAGAGATGCGAACACCCTTCGGATTGCCACCTTGAAAAGCGTTCGCAGAAGCAGGAACACCACCAAAAGGACGAAAACATCCCACACGCGGCTCCACACTGCCAGGCCAACTTTTGCCCAGTAACGGGCTGTGAGCGGCGAAGCATTCATTGGCTTCCTCCAGATTCGCGGCTCAGGCCAACAGCCTGCCGCACTACATTGAGTGGAGAAATTCTTTCAGCAGTGGGTAAACTTGCTTGTACAGGTGGTATCTTTCATCGTACTGCGGCGTCACTTCTGGGTTTGGCTCGAATTTTTCTTTCATATGGATTAGGGCTTCGGATGCTTCGTGGACGGATGTGTAAACGCCGGCGGCGGCACCGGCCAGTATGGCGGCACCAAGGCAGGCGGCCTCGGAAACGTCCAGAGAGTACACGGGCTTTTTGAAAATATCGGCTTTGATCTGGAGCCAGATGCGCGATTTTGCCCCGCCTCCTATGGCGCGCAGTTCAGAGATGTGCACGCCGGCTTCCTCAAGCGCCTCCAGGTTCAGCCTCATTTCGTAGGTAACGCCGTCCAGAAGGGCTTTTATCACCTCTCCTTTGGTGGTTGAGAGGGATAGGCCTAAAATTACGCCTTTGGAGTGCGGGTCGAACCAAGGGGTACCTGTAACTGTGAAGTGAGGCAGAACCAGGACGGGCGACGGCTGAGTACCGGCTTTGGCGAGCAGGATGTCGTACACATCTAGACCGGAGACCTGGGCTTCTTCGGCCTCTTTATCTGCAAAGTTATCCCTGAACCACCGGAGAAGCGACCCTCCGGTGAAGCTGAAGGCGATAGTGACGTAAAGGCCTGGAGCCACATGG
>JBMFPP010000165.1:0-6067 GCA_049969055.1 Armatimonadota bacterium
GTCTTTTTCCACCAGCTCTGCCAAGCGCTGGGGCTCTATATAGGTGATGGCCGCGTTGCCGAACTCGCATGTGGTTACAATGCCGGCCTGTCCTCCGGTGAGGGCCACAGCAGGTCTGCCCATGCTTTTCAGGGTGTGCGCCATAACGGCTGTGGAGATGATCTCTCCGCAGGCCATCATCAAATCCATTTCCCTGGGCTCCGGCCGAATATCCGGATCAACCTGCATCAGCACCTCTTTCAGCGTATCGGTGGCGTATGGATCACCCGGCTTGTCTCCGCGGGGACCGCGCCCCATTGCCGAAACCACTACCACAGGCCTGTAGCCTTCTTCACGCGCGGCTATAACTTTATTGGCGGCAATCTTGCGTTTCTCGGGCGTATCCACCGACGTGCCGCCGAACTTAAGCACCTTAATTCTGTGATTTAGCCAAGGTTCTACCTCGCATTTGTCAGGAGCTTCCTGCTCCCCCTGGGCCACAGCGGACAGGCTTTCCAAAGCACGCTCTACATCGTTTTCCCGGATGAGGCACACCACGGAATCATGCGAATCACCGGTGTGGTAAACCTGAACCCCGGCGTTAAGAAGGCACTCCGCTATGTGGCTCATTATTCCCCACCGTTCCCACATCTCGAGCGCTTCTACGGAAACGGTGGCCATGCCTTCCTGAATGGTGTAATCGCAACCAAGCTCTTGAAGGGCCTTCCTTGTGGAGCTAACAGCGTCCGCGTCGATAACAAAACTTAGCTTATCTCTGTGTATCTTAACAAGCCTAATACTGATGCGCTCACTCTCGAGCCGGTTGAGAACAGCTCGATGCGCATCTGTCATTCCCTCACCGCCGGTCACCACCGTTGTGTGGGCCAGCCCGTAAACCGGCGTCCCTACAGTGACCCGGCGCGGATCTGGAAACGGCACACGTACAAGTCCATGTCTGCTTATATCACTCACCCGCTCATTCCCCCGCACCGCAGGTGCATCAACCGCCCGCCGGCAAAAACTATAAGCGGGGTTGTCTCTGACTGCAAATTGGAAAGCAACCTCGCTGAATTCCGCGCGGGCGCCCGCGCACCGCTGAGCAATTCACCGATCTGCAAAGACTGCAAACGCATTATATCAAACAGGTAGATGCCCTTCAAGTAAACGTGCACTGCTTCATACAGACAGAGAAAAACATCGCACCAAGCGAGGAAGTCCACGGGAGCTGGGGCTCTGGGTTCTCCACCCAACAGGCTGTGATAGAAACGACAGCCAAGCTCATCCGCATGCAAAACCGCGGCGGTCCTTTCGAAAAACCACCAATCTGGGGATGATCACATGTAGGTCAGCCGCCCGGAGTACCGCGCCAAGAGGGATGCGTTGTGGGCATCTGCACCATCGAGGTTGGCGCTGAGGAAAACCGGGGGTTCTATTCCCCTTGCCAAAAGCTCACGCGCCGTTTCAACAACCACTGCATTCAGCAAAACTGCAGCGGCCACCGTTGAAGTTGGGCCAACGCGTTGTTTCAACCCCGGAATTTCCACCGCCGCGTCGCCGGGATCGCCGCAGAGGTCCAGAACCAAATCGGCAACCTGGTAAAGCAGTTTTCCGGATGGAGCTCTTGAGGAAACAACCTTCGAATAGGCCAGAGAGGTGACAGCAATCACTTTTGCGCCGCGCCTGCCGGCTTCCTCCGCCATTTCAACCGGAACGGCATTCCTCCCTGAAACGGATACAACCACCAGCACGTCACCGGAACCTATTGGCACGTCGCGCAGAAGCACTTCGGCATATCCAGACATCCGCTCTATGTGGGTTGTTCTGGTTATGGGGCGCACATCCGTAGTGAGACCTGGGGCAAGAATCGGGTTGATGGGAACCAAACCGCCGGCGCGGTAGAACAGCTCCTGGGCCGCAATGCTAGCGTGCGACGCACCGAATACATACACCATGCCGCCGGAAACAATCGCATCGGCCAGCATCTGGGCGGCGCGCTTTACAGACTCCTCCTGAGTGCTTTCCACCTTCTCCAGAACCTTCCTTACAGCCTCGAAATACGCAAGCCCCATCAGAACCCCCTTTCCGCGTACTGCTCCTGCGTCATCTTCACATCTTCCGGGCCGTCCGGCAGATTCACACTTCGGTAAACCGACGGGGGCTTTCCCATCCCCACCATACGCTCCACAATGCCGGCCGTAAGAGCCCACAGTGCGGCCGCGGCGCATATTCCGGAGGCAGGACACACCTTGCGGTCGAAGCCAGGCACCTCAAGTAAAGCATCTCCGTACGGCGCATGGTTGTCTATAACCACGTCGGCCACCTCGAAAAGCCGCTTCCCGGAGGGATGCTGTGATTCCAACCTAGACGAGTACGCAACCGCCGTAACGGCAATAACAGAAACGCCCATCTCCCGCGCCTGAAGCGCCAGTTCAACCACTGCCGCACTTTTGCCGGACACGGAACCTATAACCAGAACGTCGCCGGGGCGGATATTACTGCGCTTCAAAACCAAGCTTATCAGCTCGGGATCGCCGGAGGGAGGCAGTTCGCGCCGCCTGTCTCGGTAAAAGTTGGGATTTTCCACATTCAGGTGGAAGTTGAACGGGGTGGCGGCAACTAAGCCGCCGGCCCTGGAAACCAGCTCTCGGCTGACCAAATGGCCGGTATCGTGTATGTGCAGCACCCCGCCTGCCGCCAAGGACTTGGCACACAGATCAGCCGCCGCCGCAATGTTTTCCCTCTCTCCCCACCAAAGCTCTTCAAACTTGCTTATCATCGTACGAAAGTAGGAGTCAATAAGCATTTTTCTCCCCCGTTTTTTCTGCTACCGAATTTTTTCGCTCAACTGCGCGGCATGTCCTGTTGCAGTATGAACTAGGGGTGCGAACAACTTCGAAACAAAAACAGTGCAGAGGCCGCAAAAGCAAGCCTCTGCACCGATACCCAAACCCTTTTAAAATCTCAAGCAACGAATCTCTCGGCTTTTGCGAAAAGAAACTGCTGTGGTAATATCCTTTGGCAACTAACCTGCCAGGGGTTGCACAAACCGCCCAAAGCCGCTATTGCGGCGATTTCGCCGCGCCTATCTGTCCCCAGCTTCAGATGCAAAACTCTTAGGTGATGGCGCACGGTGGTTTCACCAATGCTTAGCTTCGCGGCTATCTCCTGATCGGTGTAGCCAAACCCGATCAAACGCATGACCTCCACCTGACGAGGCGATAGCTGACCGATTATCTGACGCCCTTTCCTTCCGGGATGGTAAAAGAACCCGCCTTCAATAACCGTTCTAACGGCCTCCAATATCTGAGCAGCCGTACACTGAGGGCCAACATAGCCGCTTATACCGGCCGCTCGAGCCGCATCTTCCGATTCTAACCATTCTTGGGAGATGAAAAGAACCGGCGTGCTGTTGCGAACCAAAACGCAATCTCTCTCGGAAGGACAGCTGTGTGTGGAAGGTGCCACCCGGATCACAAGATCCGGAAGAGGTAAAGCAAAACCGGAATCCGAGCTTCTATGCTGACACAAATCGACTTCGTAACCGCGAAGGATGGAGACCAACGCCTGCACACTCAGAGAATCAGCAATCGAGCAAATAACCACGTTGTTGCTCATGTCCTCCATGACAACGCTCCGGCAGCTCCACTCTCTGGTGGCGTCCCGGCTGTCCGCATCGGTGGACCGATTCTGGACCCGCGGCTTTGCGTCCCCGCCTCTCGACGGGTTTGCCCTTCCCAGGAGGGGTGAATCGGCAAGCGAAACCGCTCGCTTACCCTTATATTACCCGTTCCATCCCCCTCTTAACAACCCCTAAATCCCCTTTTCGCATGGGACTTTAGTCCCAAAAATGAGGATTGGGAAGGGCTAAACAGACTGCTGTTCTTTACGACCACCCCGGCCGGCAGGCGAAACTGGTTTCTTGCGGGGAATGCTTTGCCGGTTGTACAAAAACGCGATTCGGCGCAGTTTCTTTATTTCGGCTTCTGTATCGATCTGATCCAAGCGGCGGTTGCTGATCGCGTTTATAATCTTCTCTGCTAAGCGGATGGCTCCAAGCGCTAAAAGCTCGTTTTCGTACTCAACGTACACGTAAAATCGGCCGCGCGGGTCCACCTGCCAGTTCCAATGTGTTTCACCGGAAAGCTGAGTGTGGGGAAAAGCCTGCCCCTGAATCTCGATTATAAGATGCTCCAGAAGATGGGGTATCTCTGTGGCCTGACATTCCTCGAAAAACGAGTGACCATTTCCGTTGTCACATCGATGCGCGGCCAAGTTTGGAAACATTTTGAAGAGCTGTTTCGGTATGTGTGGAACCTTGTCAGTGGTACAGCGGTCCGGATCCGGCATTTCGACTGTAAGCCTGGCCTTCTTGCCGTTGCTGAAAACAACCTCAACAACCTTCAATCCCCGCCTCCTTTCTCGCACCGGCACAAACAACCGCATACTATCAACCTATCGGTTGTTAGCAAGCTTTACAAACCGCGTACCGCTCTGCAGAAAAATCCTTTGGAAATCTTTCGGAGGGGGAAACTACTTCAACCCTGTTAAAGCGGCTACAGCTTCGGCCTCGGTCTCGTACATATTAAATATGGTATCAAGGCGCGTTATCTTCAGCATTCTCGAGATAACCTCGTTGCATCCAATAAGTCCTATACTGCCGCCTATCGGCCGAAGGCGTTTAGTGGCTCCCAAAAGGGCCCCAAAACCGCTGCTGTCCATGTAGCTCACATCCGTGAGATCCACAAGGATGTGCTTGCCGCCGCTTTCAAACACCTCGTCAAGAGCCTTTTTGAACATTTGAACGCTGTAAACATCGATCTCTCCGGCAACATCTATCACCGGCAGACCATTGCTTTCTCTGGTAACAACCTCCAACCTGATGTTTTCCATCAGAAAACCTCTTCCCCTTTCACGTTTCCACCGAAGTCGCCCCCACCGAGGAACTTCCCAATCCCCGGCAACAGCAGGTTTTAAGCGCACTCTTCGTTTTCGGGGTTACGACAGCGCACACTCACTTCCTTCTTTGCGGAAGAGGCAGGCCCAAAGCCTGCATCCACTCAGTTTGCCGGCTTATCCTCTGCTCCGGTTCAGAGGGAAGAATCAATGGACGCCCCCTGCAGTCGACTATCACGCCCACAACGCCGCCGCGCACGGTTGTTCTAAGCGGCCTGCCTTTCCCCGCACCAACGTCCAAACCTCGGGCCGGCAAAATCTCAACATCTGCGTATTCACCAACCCCCAGCGGGATAACTGCAAGTTCACCGCCTTTTACGCTCACCCTCTGCCCGCCCTGAAGCACCAGCGTGCAAGCCGTCTCGCTGGCTCGAACACTGCCGACCGGAGCCACCGCTGTTCCAAGCATGATCAAGCAGTCCCTCTCGAACACCTGTGTAGCCGCTTCCGGATGCACTGTGGACAAAATCCCCAACTGAGGCATCATGAAGATGGAATCTACGGCCAAGATTGTGACGCCTTCGGGCTGGTAGGCATCCAGCATCATAAGTGCCGCCTGGGCGCGCATGGGAGCATGGCTCAGCACACCGCCGGAGCCAACTATCATGTCCAGCTCCATCATATTCACCAATGTCATCCCTGTGGCCTGCTGGGTAAGAGCCTCTCCAATTGTTCGGGTTTGCTGAATACCCTTCAGCCCGCGCGCCAAAGATTTATGATGCTCGAAGGCGAGGCGCAAAGCCTCCCTCGCAACTGCCTGCTCCACGTAAAGGTCCTCAAGGGTTTGAGGGATGGTTGTCGGTCGGATCATCTTGTTGCGAAGGTTGTTCCTCAGCTCCTCCTCAGAAATGCGGAAAGGCACCCACCTCATGATGTTTTCCGTGCCGGCCTCCGCCAAAACGTTGCATATGGAATAAGACATGCCCAAGTTTGCTGAAACGGTTCTGTTGAATACTCCGCCGAACACACTGAACACATCCGTTGTGGCCCCACCGATATCAACCGCCAGCACATCCATTTGGTATTTTTCAGCAACGGTTCGTATTATCTGCCCCACGGCGTTTGGGGTGGACATAATCCCACTGCTGGTCCAAGTCATCAGCTTGCTGTAGCCGGGGGCCTGCTGCATAACATG
>JBMFPP010000166.1:0-6052 GCA_049969055.1 Armatimonadota bacterium
CCGCATACAGCGTCCAGGAGGGTTTACAAAAGTTCAAGCAAGAAAACCCGGATGCAATTGTTGTGGATCTGTTTATGGAAAAGCCGGATTCCGGGATTGAGCTGGTTCGGAGCTTGCGATCTCAGCGGAGCGAGGTTCCGATAATGGTGCTTACTTCCAACTCCGGACCGGTTTGCTATGCAGAACTTTCCGAGGAAGTGCGGAATCTGGGAGTTTCCCGCTGTGTGAAGAAGCCCGTTCAGCCGGGGCAGTTTTCAAACCTGGTTGGGCGGCTGTTGAACCCGGCATTTTACGAGCTGGAGCCGATGGCTTACGAGATGTAAATTCGGTGCAGCCGGGCATGTTGTGCGGTTTTTGGAAGGCGGTAAATCGAAATGGCGGCAGTTATAGACACCATACAAGATCGCTGTAAGCGGTGCTACACCTGCGTGCGCAACTGCCCGGCCAAAGCCATTAAGGTGGTGGAGGGCCAGGCCAGGGTTATGGAATCGCGCTGTATCGCCTGCGGCCGATGTGTGCGCGTGTGTTCTCAGTCGGCCAAGCGGGTGGAACGCGCGGTGGAGGATGTGCAGGCCCTCCTCCAATCCAATCAGACGGTGGTGGCTTGCTTGGCGCCGTCGTTTCCGGCGGCGTTTTCCTGGGTTAGGCCCGGGCAGGTGGTGGCCGCCGTGCGCGCCCTCGGGTTCTCCCACGTGATGGAGGTGGCCTTCGGCGCCGAGCTTATCAGCCGCGAGTATGCAAAGCTTTACGCGGAGTCCGGAGACCGCACGGTGATAACCACACCGTGCCCAGCGCTGGTAGCGTATGTAGAAAAGCACATTCCCGAGCTTATTCCCTACCTGGCACCCATCGTTTCGCCGGGTGTGGCTTTGGGCCGAGCCATCAAGGAGAAGATCCTGCCCGGTGCCGCAGTTGTGTTCATCGGACCGTGCACCGCCAAAAAGGCCGAGATTCGAGATCCAAACGTGGCAGGCGCCATCGATGCGGTGCTGACCTTCACCGAGCTGGAGGAGATGTTCGAGGCGGGGGGCATTGTGGTGTCGGATATGGAGGATTCTCAGACCGACGGTCCCCTTCCCGGAGTGGCAAGCATTTTCCCTGTTCCCGGCGGTCTGCTGAAATCGGCGGGGCTTCGCGGCGATGTGCTGGAGAGCGAGGTTATAGTTTCGGAGGGACCGGATCGAATTCTGCCGCTTCTGTCGGAACTGCAGGTTGGGCGGATTAGACCTAAGTTCTTGGACCTTTTGCTGTGCAACGGCTGTATAGAGGGCCCCGCAATCAACAGCTGTCAGAGCGTGTTCTCAAGGCGGGAGGCAGTTACGCAGTATGTCAGGCACCGCATGGCGCACCGCTCTCAGCAGGACGTGGATGAGGATATAAAGCGTTTTGCGCCGAGCTCGCTCGCCAGAGGATACACTAACCAAAAGCCCGATCTACCCGTGCCAACCGAGGATGAGATACGTGCGATACTGCGGCGCATTAACAAAACAAAGCCCGAGGATGAACTGAACTGCGGCGCCTGCGGATACAACACCTGCCGCGAGAAGGCGGTGGCAGTATACCAGGGCTTGGCCGAGCTGGAGATGTGCCTGCCTTACATAATAGAGCAGTTGGAGCTCTCCAACACCGCTCTTAGAGAAGCCGAAGAACAGCTGATTCAATCAGCGAAACTGGCTTCCATGGGTCAGCTTGCCGCTGGCATAGCACACGAGATAAACAACCCATTGGGCACGGTTACCCTGTTCGCCCACCTTATGCTGAAAAGCATGCCGGAGGACGATCCCAGGCGTGCCGACCTGCAGATGATAGTTGATGAAGCCGCGCGCTGTAAAGAGATCGTATCCGGCTTGCTGGATTTCTCGCGCAGGGGCAAGCTGAAACTGCGGCCTACAAACCTCAATGCTGTGCTTGATGAAGCACTGGCCTCCGTGGAAAAGCGGCCGGAGTTCGACAACGTTGAAGTCCAGAAAGTATACGCGGCCGATCTTCCAGAGATACAGGCGGATGCTAACCAACTGCGGCAGGTGTTCGTGAATCTGATGGTTAACGCAGCAGAAGCCATGCCGAACGGCGGAACGCTTACACTGGCAACCCGAGTATCGGATGATGGCAACTCTGTGGTGGCTTCGGTAACCGATACCGGCTGTGGCATCCCCAAGGAGAACCTAAGTAAGCTGTTCACCCCCTTCTTCACCACGAAGCAGGTGGGTAAGGGCACGGGTCTGGGTCTTGCAGTGGCGTACGGAATTATCAAGATGCATCATGGCCAGATAGACGTTCGGAGTACGGTTGGAAAGGGCACAACATTCGAAATTACACTGCCGCGAGTACAGCCGGGAAAGAAGCCCAGCATAACGCGCGATGCCGGGTTCATTGGTGCCTCAGATCTGGAGCAGAACTTTATTTCAGAATAGTTTTGTGCTGTTTAGGAGCCTGATTGTTTAGGAGATGTTGCGCAATGAAGCAAAGAGTACTGATCGTGGATGACGATCCGGATTTTGTGGAAGTTGCCCAAACCGCACTAGAAGCCGGCGGTTTCGAAGTGTCTGTAGCTCACGACGGCCGTGAAGGTGTTGCAAAAGCCCAATCTGAAAAGCCCGACGTTATCATCCTCGACTTGATGATGGAAAGGCTGGATTCGGGTTTTGCGGTTGCGCGCCAACTGCGCAGTAACCACCATCCACTGCCGTCGAAAATACTCATGGTGACCGGTGTAACTCAGGATGTTGGGTTCGACCTAACCCCGGACAACGAAAAAGCGCTGAACGATTTGAAGGTGGACGCCTACCTGAACAAGCCAGTTTCGCCCACCGAACTGCTTGCCAAGGTGCGCGAGCTGGTTGGGTCGGGAAAATAAGCATCTTAGTTCCTGATAGAAAGGCATGAATATGACCGCTGTTGAGAAGCTGGAAGAACTGACTGCCGAAGTGCGCCGGAAAAACGAGGAAGCTAAAAAGAATGCCCGCGTTCGTTTAGTGGTGGGCATGGCCACTTGCTCAATTGCGGCCGGCGCCGGAGCAGTGATGGAGGCATTTAAGCGGCGCGTATCTGAGAACGAGCACAAAGATATCGCGGTTGAGCAGGTGGGATGTGTTGGCCTCTGCTACCTTGAGCCGCTGGTGCAGGTATACACAGACGGAGCGAAGCCTGTCACTTACAGCAGGGTGGACGCAGAAAAGGCTGATGTTATCTTCGAGAGGCATGCGCTCGGAGGCGAGGTTCAAGAGCAGTGGGTGGTACCCGATCACATCATTCCCACCGAGGGGAAAACGATCCAGCTTCGCATAGCCCTCAGAAACTGCGGTGTTCTGGACCCCGAGCGTGTGGAAGACTATTTGAGCGTTGGTGGATATCAGGCCTTGGCCCGCGTTCTCACCTCGATGTCTCCTGAAGAAGTGATTGATGTTGTGAAGCGCTCGGGACTGCGGGGGCGAGGCGGAGCCGGGTTCCCAACCGGCCTTAAGTGGGAGTTCACGCGGAAGGCCAGCGGCGATGTTAAGTATGTTATCTGCAACGCCGACGAGGGCGACCCAGGAGCATTTATGGACCGGAGCGCCCTGGAAGGCGATCCCCATAGTGTGCTGGAGGCAATGGCCATTGGGGGTTACGCAGTGGGCTCTAATCAGGGTTATATCTATATTCGCGCAGAGTATCCGCTGGCCATTAAGCGCTTGAAGATTGCGATCGAACAGGCGCGCCGGTACGGACTGCTCGGCAAAAACATCCTTGGCTCCGGCTTCGATTTCGATATAGAGCTGAGGCTTGGAGCCGGCGCTTTCGTCTGCGGAGAAGAAACAGCGCTTATTCAGTCGATAGAAGGCAAGCGCGGAATGCCAAGGCCCAGGCCGCCTTTCCCCGCGGTCTCGGGCTTGTGGGGCAAGCCAACGCTGATCAATAACGTCGAAACCTGGGCCAACATCCCCGCCATCATCATAAACGGCGCCGAGTGGTTTGCCTCCATAGGTACAGAGAAGAGTAAAGGCACGAAGGTCTTCGCACTAGCCGGCAAGGTGAACCACACCGGTTTGGTAGAGGTGCCGATGGGCACAACCCTGCGCCAAATAGTAGAGGAGATTGGAGGGGGAATAAAAGGCGGGAAAGCTTTCAAAGCCGCGCAGACCGGTGGACCTGCCGGCGGATGCCTTCCTGCGTCCATGCTGGACACGCCGGTGGACTACGAATCGCTCGCCAAAGCGGGCTCCATCATGGGATCCGGCGGCTTAATAGTGATGGATGAAGACACCTGCATGGTGGACATCGCCAAGTTCTTCCTGCAGTTCACACAGGATGAATCATGCGGGAAGTGCGTCCCCTGCCGGGAAGGCACAAAGCGCATGCTGGAGATACTTACCCGCATAACTCAGGGGCAGGGACAGCCCGGGGACATCGAAAAGCTGGAGCGCCTTGGTCACACCATCAAGCGCGCATCGCTCTGCGGCCTCGGCCAGGCGGCGCCGAACCCCGTGCTTTCCACCATCGCCAACTTCCGCGAGGAGTACGAAGCCCATGTTTACGATAAGCGCTGTCCCGCTAAATCCTGCACGGGACTGCTTACCTACTCGATTCTGGCCGAAAAGTGCCTCGGCTGTGGGCTGTGCCGCAGATACTGCCCTGTGCAGGCCATATCTGGGTCGCCCCGCCAGCCCCATGTCATCGATGTTGAGCGCTGTATAAAGTGCGGAGAGTGCCTGCGCAGGTGCAAGTTCGAGGCAGTGCAGTTGAGCTAACGGCGGGTGATTTTGTGATCTTGCAACAAACGAGCGAAGGAGTACTGCAGTGAGCATGGTTACATTGACCATAGACGGCCGCTCTGTTACCGTTCCAGCCGGTACAACCATAATGCAGGCGGCGGATCAGATCGGCATTCATATACCGCGTTTATGCTACCACCCTCAGCTGAGCATCGAAGGTGCATGCCGGGTCTGCGTGGTTGAGGTTGAGGGTCAGCGGAATCTGGTGGCATCATGCGCTTTCCCAGCGGCAGAGGGAATGGTGGTCCGCACTGCCACACCAGAAATACGCCAGATCCGCAGAGATATTGTGGAACTGATCCTGGACAACCACCCCATGGACTGCCAGACGTGCGAACGCGACGGCAACTGCGAGCTTCAGCGGCTGGCGTATGCTGTTGGTGTGCGCGAGAGGCTTTACGAGGGCGAGCGGAAAAGCTACAAGCCGGATACGTCTTCTCCATCCCTGATCCGAGACCCAGAAAAGTGCATTCTCTGCCACCGGTGCGTGCGCCTCTGCCGGGAGATTCAGCATGTCGGCGTATTGGGCTACTACGGGCGCGGGTTTAACACCGTAGTTATGCCTGCATACGATGCGCCTTTCCAGGAGACGCTGTGCGCCACCTGCGGACAGTGCATAAACGTCTGCCCCACGGCGGCCTTCCTGGAGAAACCGCACACCGACCGCGTGCTGAACGCTATCGCCGACCCAGAAAAGCACGTTGTGGTGCAGGTAGCGCCGTCCGTGCGCGCGGCCATAGGTGAGGGCTTTGGAATGCCGCTCGGTGTGGCCCAAACCGGAAAGATGGTTGCGGCACTGCGCCTGCTCGGCTTCGACAAGGTGTTCGATACCCAGTTTTCGGCGGACCTCACCGTTATGGAGGAAGCCTCCGAGCTGGTTCACCGCATAAAGAACGGCGGGCCGCTTCCGCTTATTACATCCTGTTCGCCGGGCTGGGTGAAGTTCTGCGAGCACTTCTTCCCGGACTTTTTGGACAATCTATCCACCTGCAAGTCGCCCATGAGCATGCACAGCGCTGTCGTAAAAACGTACTACGCTCAGAAAATGGGGCTGGATCCGAAAAAGATCTATTCAGTGGCTGTTATGTGCTGTACGGCCAAAAAGTTCGAAGCCGAGCGCCCGGAGCTGGGCACCCCCGAGTATCCGTACACCGATGCGGTTATCACCACACGCGAGCTTATTTGGATGATCAAAAGCGCCGGCATCAACTTCAAAGAGTTGAAGGAAGAGGATTTTGACCATCCTTTGGGCGAATCTTCCGGCGCTGGCACCATATTCGGGGCTACCGGCGGCGTGATGG
>JBMFPP010000167.1:0-6035 GCA_049969055.1 Armatimonadota bacterium
GGCGGTATCCAGAACGCGTGCGATCTGCTGAACCTCGCTGTCGCTACTCAGGGACCAGCCGAAGATCCAGACGAACCGATCTGGGTATCCTACGGCGGAGATTACAGCACACGCAGTTAAAACCAGGCTGATTGAAAACAGAAAGCGAAGCATGGAACTGCCCTCCTGTATAATGCTTCTCCAGCTCTTGTGCCAATTACAAACTCTTTGCTCTTGTTTGTCAACCCACTGTTTGCCTGGTTCGTCTGGAGCTTTACGCGGTTTTTTAAATCCGCAAATTTGCACAAAAACCCCGGAGCGGCGGCTTCGGGGTTTTCTCGGGAAAAGCTGGGAGAGGCGGTTTCCTGAATTCTTTACCTGAAGATGGGTATTTCCCCCGGCTTAATATAGCCGAGGTTTCTGGCTTCTATTTCCAATCCTGCCGGGGTTTGCAGCAGTCGGATTTGGTGGAGGAGGAGTTTTTGCCGTTTTTCTGCGCGGTCCAACCTTTCACGCAGTTCAATAAGCTGGCTTTTCTGCTTTTGCAGCAGGCGAAACGGCTCGGAGCAAAAAATGAGGACGGCACAAACAGCTAGAAGCCCCAGAAACAGCAGAACACTGCGCCTTACAGCGTTAGGCCGCTGTTTTGGTTTGGGGCGCAGATGGGGATGTGGATTTCTGTATGCAACAGACTGCGGTCGAGCTGCCGAAGATCCCAGGCTTGTCATGGCTACACCGTTTGCACTTTTATCAGATTTGTGTTCCCTGGTACGCCGGCTGGTACTCCGGCGGTGATCACCACTAAGTCTCCGCTCTTCACAAGCCCTTCGCGGAGGGCACCCCGAACGGCGAAAAGGATAGTTTCATCGGTGTTGGCGGCGTTTTCAACCAGTATTGGACGCACACCCCATGAGAGTGCTAGCCTTCGGTAGGTGGCCGGATTTGCCGTTACACCGATTATCGGAGTTTTCGGGCGGTATCTTGAGACCATTCTGGCTGTGTAGCCGGAGTAAGTGGAAGCCATGATCGCGGCGGCGTTGAGGTCACGGGCAATGTTGGCTGTAGCTTCACCTATGGCGTCGGTTATGGTTTCGGCTTTGGCTTCGGACCGGGTATCTAGGAGAGTCTGATAGGCGGGACTACGCTCTACGGTATTAACAATGCGGGCCATCATTCGCACGGATTCCACAGGGTACTGGCCGACGGCGGTTTCCCCGGAGAGCATTACTGCATCAGTGCCGTCCAAACAAGCATTGGCGACGTCGGTAACCTCTGCTCGGGTTGGTCTGGGGTTGCGGATCATAGAGTCGAGCATCTGTGTTGCAGTGATCACCGGCTTTCCGGCGCGGTTGCATTTTTGGATTATGGATTTTTGTATCACAGCCACCTCATGTATGGGCAGTTCCACGCCGAGGTCGCCTCTGGCAACCATAATCCCGTCTGCCACGCGAATTATATCGTCCAGGTGGCGAACAGCCTCATGCTTCTCGATTTTCGCGATGATGGGTGCTTCGGCGCCTATTTGCTTCATCACCTCTCTCAGCGCAAGTATGTCGGCCGGCTCGCGCACGAACGAAGCGGCCACCCAGTCCACCCCGTGCTGTAGGCCGAAGCGAAGCGCCTCCACATCCTGCTCGGTGATGCTTTTGACGGGGATAACGGCTTTCGGCACCGCAACGCCTTGGCGCGAGGCAAGCTCGCCGCCGGTTACCACTTTGGTAACAACGCCGAATTCCGTTTTTGCTGTGACTCTAAGCTCTAGGAAACCATCGGCCAGGTAAACGCGCATTCCCGGCTGGAGTACCTCAAGCACCTCAGGCGAGAGGTGAACGTGCGTTTCGTCGCCGGGGGAGGGGTCGCTGGTCAACACAAATGCGGCACCGCGGCGGAGAACCACCTTGCCGCTTTGGAACTCACCGATGCGGATTTTGGGGCCTGGCAGATCTTGGAGAATGGCAATGGGACGTCCCACTTCCTCGGAGATGCGGCGGATGTTCTGGATGCGCTCTTCTTGTTCTTGGAAGGTTCCATGTGAAAAGTTCAACCGCGCAACATCCATGCCGGCGGCCGCTATTTTCCGCAGGGTGGAGAGGGATTCGCTTGCAGGGCCTATTGTGCAGACGATTTTAGTTTTTCGAAACATGGGATGTAGGCTCCGTTCTTCGACGGCCGCTTCTAGGGGGGCAGACCGGCAAAGCACAGGGAAACAAGCCGGTCTGCTTCCAAGAAAACGGAGTATTGAAACCCCGGAGGGTTACTCACCGCGCTTTATGTTGTAGAAAGCATTTAGGCCCGGATATCTGCCGAAGTCTGCAAGGTCCTCCTCAATTCGCAGTAACTGGTTGTATTTTGCTACACGGTCTGTTCTGCTTGGGGCGCCGGTTTTGATTTGGCCAGCGTTTGTTGCCACTGCAATGTCGGCAATGGTTGTGTCCTCGGTTTCTCCGGATCGGTGGGATATCACGGTTGTCCATCCGGCGCGCTTTGCCATTTCAATTGCGGCAAGGGTTTCAGAAAGGGTGCCGATTTGGTTCACCTTGATCAGGATGGAGTTGGCGGAACCTTCGCGAATGCCGCGCGCCAAGCGTTCTGTGTTGGTAACGAAAAGGTCGTCTCCAACGATTTGAATTTTGGATCCAAGCGCTGAGGTCAGCGCCGACCATCCCTCCCAGTCATCTTCTGCCATGCCGTCTTCGATGGAAATGATGGGATAGCGGTCCACCAAACCGGAAAGGTATTCAATCATTTGTTCGCGCGAGCGGGTAACGCCTTCTCCGGGGAACTGGTACTGTCCATCCTTATAGAGCTCGGTGGCGGCGAGGTCCAGGCCCAGGTACACCTCTTTGCCCGGTGTGTAGCCCGCTTTCTCGATCGCTTGCACAATGACCTGGATGGCCTCTTCATTCGAAGAGAGGTTCGGCGCAAAGCCGCCTTCATCTCCGACAGATGTGGATAGGCCTTTTGACTTCAATACAGACTTCAGGTTGTGGAACACCTCTACGCCTATGCGCAGAGCCTCAGCGAAGGAGTCAGCGCCTACAGGAAGCACGAGGAACTCTTGGATATCCACATTGTTGTCAGCGTGTTTACCGCCGTTGAGCACATTCATCATTGGGACCGGAAGGTCTTTTGCCGCGACGCCGCCGATGTAACGGTAAAGCGGCAGTCCAATGGATTCCGCGGCGGCTTTTGCGGTAGCGAGAGAGACTCCGAGGATGGCGTTGGCTCCGAGCTTGGATTTATTCGGGGTTCCGTCTAGGTGGCAGAGCAGGTCGTCGATCTCAAGCTGATTGGTAGCCTCCATATCTATCAGCTCGTCGGCAATGACGTTGTTTACGTTGTCAACCGCTTTTCGGACTCCTTTGCCGAGGTATCGTTTTTCATCACCGTCTCGAAGCTCCACAGCTTCGTGGGCGCCTGTTGAAGCGCCCGATGGTATTGCGGCCCGCCCAACGGATCCATCTTCCAGATGAACTTCCACCTCTATAGTTGGGTTTCCCCGAGAGTCCAAAATCTCGCGAGCCAGAACAGTGGTAATAGATGGCATTGCTCCACACTCCTCCTTTAAAGTTGCCAAAACCAGAGAGTCCTGATGGATTAGCAAACCATTCAGGTACTGAATTTCGCCCAGAGGATTCCGGTTTGGCTGTTCTGAGCGTTTGGAAAGCTGTTTGGTCGATATCGGCGGCTTTTCCATTATAGCATGGTGAGCTACTGCCGGTAAACGCGAACGCTGTTAGAGTTTAAAAAGCCTTTGAAAAGAGTTTGCAAGAGTCATGCGGCGTAAAACCACGACTGAGCAAGTGGGGTTGGTGTTCGGGTGATTGCGCCTTAGTCGGTGGAAGATGGGCGGAGGGATTACCGAGCGGGCCGTTGAAAAATCTTATGGGGGTTTACGCCGGCGCGTAAATTTTCGTTATTCGATGCTGGTTTGGGGTTTCTGTGTGGAGACCGGAGCGGATTTGTTATTGTATTCTGTTCGAACTTGCATCTTTTGCTTGTGAGCCTCCTGTGCTAGAATACTCGCGGTTGCCGGTGTTTGAACTCTGCCGGAAACCCGGACTTGATGAAGTGCTAATTCCACTTAGAGATCAAAATCCGGGGCGTTCGTTCCCCATAGTAACGGTTGCACTGATAGTTGCAAATGTGGTGGCCTTTTTTAAGGAGCTGCAGTTGCAGGCGTCGGGGAACATGTTGGCGCTCCAAAGCCTTATGATGGTGCCTGCCGAGATCGCCACCGGTAGGGATCTTCCACCAGCTCCTGCCCCTTTGAATGCTCCCATAATCACGGTTTTCACGTCTATGTTTCTTCACGCCGGTTGGCTCCATCTCATCGGCAACATGCTGTTTTTGTGGATTTTCGGCGATAACGTGGAGGACCGCCTTGGGCATTTTCGCTTCCTCATTTTTTACCTGCTCTGCGGAGTGATCGCCGCCATGGTACATGTTGCCAGCGACCCGCGCTCCACGGTTTACACCGTTGGGGCCAGCGGTGCTATATCTGGAGTGCTTGGGGCTTATATGGTGCTGTTCCCCTGGGCAATGGTGCAGGTGCTTTTCACCATTTACATTGTAACCCGCATTGTGTATTTGCCGGCTTGGGTGCTTCTGGGAATGTGGTTTTTGTTCCAGGTGTTGGAGTCCGGCGCTTCGGGAACAGGTGGGGGTGTGGCTTATTTCGCGCATATAGGCGGATTTGCGGCCGGCGTGATTTTGGTGTGGCTGTTTGTTAAGCCCCGCCGCCGAACTTTCTACCGGTACTACGGATAATCTGCGGGAGGTTGAGTGTTGGCGAGAGAGCTTAAGATACTGCTTTTAGCGCTGATAGCAGTTGGCAGTGCTGGTTCGATCGGCCCGGCCTTGGTTCGTTTTGGTATGGAGCGTGAGAATTCCTCGGTGGAAATGGTGGTCGATTGGCAACAGGTGAAGCAATTGGCTGTTGACGCGGGGGTTCGCGTTCAGGATCTACTGCCGAGGTTGAAAAATGCCGGGGTTACGGGAGTGTCTGTCACCGAAGATACCATCCAAAGCCTGCGGGATTCCGGCGAGGTTCAGGTTTTGGTGGGCCGGCCCGGATGGACCAAGATTGCTTTTGTGAACCCTGATTCAGCTGTTGTCCGCAGGGTTCGTAAGTATCTTGAACAGCAGGTCCCCGGTTTGGGAGGGCCAAGTTCTAGGGCCAAACTGCCGATCAGGGTGGTTTCGGCATCCGAAATTGAGGTGCCCTGCGATTACCAGCAGATACAGAACGTTGGGGTGGGTTTTCCGGAGCAAGATATCGCAAGCATCCGAGGTGCAGGGCTGGATCTAGTCGGCCGGGTATCGAACTACGCCGGAGCAAATGCCAACAGTGTGTCTTGGAAACTTGAGGAGCTCCGTCAGCGCGGGGTTCGGGTAGTGGTGTTCTTGGGCGAGGAGGTTCTGGGCTACAGAGGCCTGATCCCCGTTGCATCTAGCTGGCTTGGGCGTGGAGCACCGATCTACGGCAGTGTGGAGTTTGCCAAACAGCGCGGTGATGAGGAACTGTCCAGGCGCTTGCGCGGCCACCTGGTGAGGGTCCACAGCATTACCATCAATGAAGCAGTGCGCATGTCGCCCGACGACATGATTGAGAGGTATGTTCGGGCGGCAAAGGAGCGCAGCGCAAGGCTCTGCCTAGTACGTTTGCTGCCGTTTGCCACCGAAAACGGCCTTTCTGATCAGATTCGCTATCTGGAGTCCATTCGGGATGAGATGGTCAAAGAGGGTTTAACGCCAGGCCTTGCCGTTCCGTATGCAAACAAGCCCATTGGAGCTTACGCATTGATCTTGCCGGCTGTTGGGTGCGCCGCGGCCTTTTTCTTCCTTCTTTACAGCCTGATTCCGATTCCAACTGTTTGGGCCTGGCTTCTGTTTGCACTTGGTACGGCTGTAGATATGGGTTTGGTGGTGGCACTGCCGGGCATCGGAAGGAAACTGCTTGCGCTTAAAGCCGCGCTAGTATTTCCTTCTTTAGCTGTATTGGCTGTGTACCTTAAGCTGAGGTCTGAAAAGTGGGGCGGTGGTATCCAAGCGAT
>JBMFPP010000168.1:0-5931 GCA_049969055.1 Armatimonadota bacterium
GCTGATTATGTACGGAAGCGGACTCCTCTCGGCCCCTGGGGCCGATGCGGCCGTGCTTGCCCTGCACACCGCCGCCGATGCGCTGGAGTGGCCGGGCCCGTATCAGCTGGCGACGTTTAACAACACCCGCGGCGCTTTGGATATGGGAGTCCTGCCGAATATGCTTCCTGGATATGTTCCGCTGTCCGATAAAAACGCGCGCGAAGCCCTATCTCAGCTGTGGGGCTGTGAGGTTCCAGAGCGTGCCGGGCTGGATGTCCGCGGTATGCTGGAGGCAGCGGCTTCAGGAAAGCTCAATGCCCTTTACGTAATGGGAAGCAATCCAGCGGTTTCGTTCCCCGATGGGAAGCTTGTATCTCAGGCTTTGGAGCGGATTCCTCTTTTGGTGGTTCAGGATATCTTCCTCTCCGAAACCGCACGCTACGCCAACGTTGTACTGCCGGCGTGTGGATACGCCGAACAAAACGGTACTTACACCAATTCAGAGGGACGGATTCAAAGAAGCTTCAGGGCTTTGGATCCGCCGGGAGAAGCACGGGCAGACACAGTGATTCTCACGCAAATTGCCCAACGCATGGGCGCAGATTGGGTTTGGCGACAGCCGGAGCAGTTGATGGAGGAAATCTCGGCGGCTTGCCCGGCCTACAAGGGTGTTAGCATGTCAGAGGTGGTTTCCGATGGAGTGCTTTGGCCCCGACTTAATGGGATGTTGGGAGCATCGGCACTGGGGTCCGTTCCGGATCTGCAAATACCGGATGTGAGCGCCCCGCCGGAGTACCCGCTGGTGCTTATGACCGGACAGTTTCTCTTCCACAGCGGAAGCCTCTCTACCTGGGACGAGGGACTGCGCCTAGCCGCACCGATCCCATTTGTTCAAGTACATCCGGATGATGCGCAGAAGTGCGGTTTAACCGACGGCGACACTGCTCTTGTGGAATCTCCGCACGGGAGTTTGAAGCTGACGGTGAAGGTGACCGAGAAGGTGCCGCGCGGCGCGGTTTTCATTCCGGTGAACTTTCCAGAAGCGCCGGCAAACGTTCTGCAGAGTGCGGATGCACTTGTGGATTATGTAAGGCTTGTGAAAGCATGACATTCGCTTGCGCACGCGAAACAATGTTGCGGTTGCATCTGTTTTACAAGTGCAAATTTGGGAGTCTGAAATGGATTACTCGGCCTTTATAAGCTCCATGGTGAAAATGGTGATAGTGCTGGGCTTTGTGATGCTCATGGTGCCCATGCTCATTTGGATGGAGCGCAAGGTTTTGGCCGACATACAGGCGCGTATGGGCCCCAATAGAGTTGGGCCTTATGGACTACTGCAGTGCTTCGCCGACGGAATCAAGCTTTTCTTCAAGGAAGATGTCATTCCGGCCAAAGTTGATAAGATTGTGTATGTTGTGGCTCCGGCAGTCTCGATGACGTGCGCGCTGGCGGTGTTCTCTGTTATTCCGTTTGGAGGACTGCGGCCCGGAGAGGGAACTGCAGTCGCACCCGATATTAACGTCGGCCTGCTTCTCGTGCTGGCAACGATGTCTATAAGCGTTTACGGAATTGTGTTGGGTGGGTGGGCATCCAACAACAAATACTCGCTGTTGGGCAGTCTCCGCTCGTCGGCCCAGATGATAAGCTACGAGCTTTCGCTTGGCCTGTCGGTGATTGGGGTTCTCATGCTGTCTGGATCGCTGAATCTTGTTGATATAGTGAATGCACAGCAGAAAAGCACTTGGTTTCTTGTTCTACAGCCTCTGGGGTTTATAGTTTACCTGGTTTCTGCTTTTGCGGAAACAAACCGCGTTCCGTTCGATCTTCCCGAGGCCGAGACGGAGCTTGTGGCCGGGTTCCACACTGAATACAGCAGTATGAAGTTCGCCATGTTTTTCATGGGAGAGTACACCTTCGTTATGGCTCACGCCGCACTGATAACGGCTTTGTTCTTGGGAGGCTGGGCCGGGCCGGTTCTGCCGGGAATTTTTTGGTTTTTGCTCAAAATGTTTGCGGTGATCTACTTCTTCATGTGGGTGCGCGGGACCCTGCCGCGCCTCCGCTACGATCAACTGATGGCTTTTGGTTGGAAGGTGCTTTTGCCGCTGGGGCTGGCAAACGTCTTCATCACGGGGCTGATGGTCAGCCTCTAGCAGAGCATGGGATAAATGCAGGACGCGGAGAAGCAAATATGAGCGCAGAAACGATTTGGGCGGCCATCAAAGGCCTCAGGTTAACACTGAGGCATGTGTTCAAAGAACCAAGGGTTACGGTTCAATATCCGGAGGAGAAGAAGCCGCATTCGCCGCGGTACCGCGGTCTTCACGAGCAGAGGCTTACTCCCGATGGGCGGCAGTTGTGCGTGGGGTGTTCGCTTTGCGCGGCGGCCTGCCCAGTTGACTGCATATACGTGGAAGCCGGAGAGGAAGAGGAAGATTCCGGCCGCTACCTATCTCCGGAGAGGTTTGCCCGCGTTTACAAGATAAACATGTCCCGATGCATCTTCTGCGGGTACTGCGTGGAAGCCTGCCCCACCTACGCGTTGGGAATGACAAAGGTGATGGATGAGCTTGTGTTCGACAACCGATGGACCGCCATTTGGGATATGGATATGCTGATAGAAAACTTCCGCCGCCGAATGCGTGAAGAAGGAGTGGAGATACCAGAGCCACAGCAACCGGCGGTGTCTGGGGGTGCAAACTAGCAGGTGGAACTGGCGATATTTCTTGTGCTGGCGGCGGTTGCCGTGGTTTCGTCGGCTTTGATGATAACCCGGACCAACCCTGTTCACAGCGCGCTTCTGCTTATAGTTACCTTTGGTGCGTTGGCGGCGCTGTACGTCTTGCTTCATGCTCCGCTGTTAGCCGTGCTTCAAGTGGCGGTGTACGCGGGAGCGATAATGGTTTTGTTCCTGTTCGTGATCATGCTTTTGGCAGCCGAGCGCAGGGAAACCGAACTGCCGGACCCATTGTCCGCCATGCGCTGGCTGTCTTACCTGGTGTGCGCCGGCTTCCTGGCGGCGATGATTTATGTGGTGTGGACCTCTCCAGCCCGCGGATTGCGCGGCCGCATGCCGGATGATGTTATTGCGAAGCATACCCAAATGGTCGGTCAGGAGTTGTTTACCAAGTACCTGCTTCCATTCGAGGTGGTATCTATCATGCTGTTGGTGGCGATGGTGGGTGCAGTGGTGATCGCCAAAAGGAGGTTTGAATAGCTTATGTCTCCTGCCCTACCGCACTATTTGGTGCTTGGAGCCGTGCTGTTTACCATAGGAATGCTGGGAGTGCTCATCCGGCGCAACGCACTGATCGTGTTCATGTCGATAGAGCTAATGCTGAACGCCGTGAACCTCAGCTTCATGGCGGTGTCATGGTACCTGCGCAGTTTCCAAGGGCAGATGATGGTTTTCTTTGTGATGGCGGTTGCCGCGGCCGAGGTGGCCGTTGGGCTTGCGATTATTGTTGCTTTCTTCCGCAGCCGCCAAACCGTTATGGTGGACGATCTCAACACTCTCAAGTGGTGAACCGGCTATGCTTCAAAACGTTTGGTTGATACCGGTCGTTCCGATGCTCGGCGCCCTAGTGAACGGGGTTTTCGGCCGAAGGCTGGGGCAGAGGTCGGTTTCAGTCGTTGCCTGCGGAAGTGTTGGCGCGGCGTTTTTAATGGCGGCTGTGGCGTTTTGGAAGCTGAGCGCGCTCCCGATCGACCGCCGCTTTGTGGATGTGGACGTTTACCAGTGGATACCAGTGGGCCGGTTTGTGCCAACTGTAGGCACGCTGTTCGATCCGCTTTCTGCGGTGATGGCGCTGGTGGTAGCTGGTGTCAGCTTCCTGATCCACGTGTACTCTGTGGGCTACATGCACAACGACCCGGCCTTTTCCCGCTATTTCACGTATCTAAACCTGTTCGTCGGCTCCATGTTAACGCTGGTCCTGGCCAACAACTTCCTGCTTATGTACGTGGGCTGGGAGCTGGTTGGGCTGTGCTCTTATCTTTTAATCGGTTTTTGGTTCCAAAGGCCTGCGGCCGCGGCGGCCGGGAAAAAAGCGTTCGTAGTAAATCGAATCGGCGACTTCGGCTTCGCGCTGGGAATTATGCTGATTTTCAGCCACTTTGGAAGCGTGGCGTTCAAAGACGTTTTTCCCAAGGCCCATATGCTGGCTCCGGGAGCAGCCACAGCCGCAACGCTACTGCTGTTCTTAGGCGCAACAGGCAAATCCGCCCAACTTCCGCTTTACGTGTGGCTTCCGGACGCGATGGAGGGTCCAACTCCAGTATCCGCCCTCATACACGCCGCCACCATGGTCACTGCCGGTGTTTACATGGTTGCTAGATGCCACACTTTGTACGAGGCCTCGCCGATCAGTCCCCATGTGGTCGCGTGGATAGGTGCCGTCACAGCGATGTTCGCGGCCACCATTGCCGTAGCGCAGTTCGATATAAAACGCGTGCTTGCATATTCAACCATAAGCCAATTGGGGTACATGTTCTTGGGCGTTGGAGTGGGAGCCTATTCTGCCGGGATATTCCATCTTGTAACCCATGCATTCTTCAAGGCGCTTATGTTCCTAGGAGCTGGAAGCGTAATGCACGCGCTGGGCGGTGAGGTAGATATGCGCCGCATGGGCGGTTTGGCGCGCAGGCTTCCGGTAACACACTGGACGTTTCTTGCAGGTGTTTTGGCCATCTCTGGGATGCCGCTGTTCTCGGGTTTCTTCAGCAAGGACGAGATTCTGTGGGGCGCGTGGAGCCTGCCAAGCGGCAGTAGAGCGCTGTGGTTTATAGGCTGGCTCACCGCCGGAATCACAGCTTTTTACATGTTCCGGCTTTTCTACCGCATATTCCACGGGCGCTCAGACGTTCCGGAGGAGATCGAACCGCACATTCACGAAGCTCCTCCATCCATGGCGTGGCCGCTGAGGGTTTTGGCCGTGCTTTCGGTAGTTGGCGGATGGATTGGAATTCCGGCAGTCTTTCAAAGCGTTGTGCCGGCGGCCAATTGGTTTGGTGAGTTTCTGAAGCCGGTGTTCGAAGGTGCCCGCTTTGCAGAGGGCACGCACGGTGCGGCCAGCACAGAGTGGCTGCTTATGGGCGCAACACTACTTATTGCGGCGGGCGGATGGTACCTGGCCCATTCGTTTTACTACCTGGATCCGGAGAGGCGCAGAGCCGAAGCCGCCGCTCGAGGAGCGGGTGTGGTTTACACTCTGCTTCAAAATAAATACTACGTCGATGAACTGTATCAAGAGGTGTTTGTTAAGCCGGGATACCGATTAGCAGCTGTGCTGGCGGATATTTTCGATGTATTCGTTGTGGATGGCATCGTAAATCTGACCGCCGCTGTTGTGGCCGGGTTCGGCGAGCTGTGGAGGTATCTGCAAACCGGCTATGTCCGCTGGTACGCGTGGTCGGTTTTAGCCGGCGCGGCAGTTTTGGTTGTGTATTTGATAACGCGCTAAGCCTTTCAAGGGTGAAACTCTGTTATGAATAGTGCTTCTTGGCAGGCAGTACAGCCGCTTTTAGATTCACAGGCGCGCGCATTGGGCTTGAGCAATGCTCTCATTAAAGTGCACGGTTTTCTTGCCGGCGTCCCTATTTTGAGCATTGTTGTGTTCATTCCGCTTGCCGGAGCCGTTTTTGTGGCGCTGTTGGACCGCGAGCGCTTGGCCAATCTTCGTGCGGCAGCTCTGTTTACGGCGGTTTTGGATTTCCTTTTGAGCTTACCTCTTCTTTACGCCGTCTATCCGTTCGTGCGGTTCGACTTTCAGGAGCGCTACGCATGGATTCCGTCGCTTGGCATTTACTACCATGTTGGAGTGGACGGGGTAAGCGCTGTCCTGATCGTTCTGACAACGCTTCTGACGTCGGTGAGCATTCTTGCCTCCTTCGGAATCCAGCACAGAGTGAAGGAGTTCATGTGCTTGATGCTGGCTCTGGAGACCGGGA